>NZ_JARJHW010000080.1:0-31464 GCF_040560175.1 Streptomyces panacea | reverse complement strand
GTACAGCGGTGCCTGCTGCTGATCCGTGTGGGGCGGCGGGGGGAGATGGAAGCTGCCGGTCTCCGACATGGAGGTCTCTGGGGCGGGCTGCTGCTGTACGGAGGGCGTGCCAGCCGTCCAGGGGGTGTTCTGGGCGCTCCGGGGCGGCTGCCCGCCGGTGACCCCACCGGCCACCGCCCCGGTGACTCCTCCCGTGTACTGGTTTCCGTACGGGGGCGCCTGAGGAGCTGGGGTGTGCGGGCTCGGGCCCGACTCCCGGACGGGCCCGTCGGGGCCGAACGGGGGTGGCAGCGGCCCGAGTTGGTCGAAGACCTCGACGGGCTCGTCGTCCTCCGTCTGCTCGGGCAGCAGCTCGACGGCCGACGTGAGTGCCTTGCGCGCGCCCGTCGCGGTACGGAATCGGGCGTCCGGGTCCGGCTGGAGCAGCCCGGCGAGGACCTGCCACAGGGGCTCGGGAATACCCTGGGGCGCTCCCGGGGTGCCGTGCTCGGTGAAGTAGTCGACCAGGGCCTTGGCGTCGGGCTTCTGCCCCTCCAGCAGATAGAGCGCGACCAGGCCGACGGCGAAGAGGTCGGCGGGGAAGTCCGGCTCCGCGCCCATTATCTGCTCCGGTGCGAAGTAACCGGGCGTGCCCACCACATAGTTGGTCTCCGTCAGGCGCGGCTCGCCCTTGCGCATGGAGATCCCGAAGTCGGACAGCTTCAGATGCGGCCGGCCGGTCCCGGTGGCGTCCAGCAGGATGTTGGCGGGCTTGATGTCGCGGTGTATGACTCCCTCCGCGTGCACCGCCGCGAGACCGGAGAGCAACTGGTCGAGCAGGAGGCAGACGAAACGCGGCGGCAGCGGCCCGTAGTCGCCGATCACATGCGCGAGCGATCCGCCGCTCACCAGGTCCATGGTGAACAGGACCTTGTCGTCGTCGGCGGCCCAGCTGGCCGGTGCGAGTACATGCGGGTGATCGATCCGCAGGGCCTGCTCGCGTACGAAGCGCAGCAACGTGTGCGCGTCGCTCTGCTGCAGCACCTTGGCCGCCACATACCGGCGGCGCCGGTGGTCCCAGGCACGCCAGACGGCGCCCACACCGCCACGTCCGATCGGGTCGACCAACTCGTACCGACCAGCGAAGACCTCACCCATTGCGCCGCGCTCGCTCCCAGTCGTCCTGTCCGGCGGACCGTCGCCCTCGGCCGCGGTCTCTCCCGTGCCTGCCTTGCCCAGCTCCGGGCTAGTTCTGGTGCGCCTCGTAGTGCGCGACCGCGTCGGCGGTGCGCCCGGCTCCGTACACCCTGAGGAACTCTGCCAGTTCGGGGTGGCTCGGTGCGAGGGAATCCGCAGCGTCGATGATGTCACCGGCGGCGGCGACCGACCGCAGCAGTGACTGGATCTCGCGGACGACCCGCCGCACGGTCGGTGCGCCCGTGCTGTTCGTCGTCTGGCTGGTGCCGGTGAGCACTGAGCCGCCCTGCGACTTCTTGACCTCTTCCATCCGGGCGGTGGCCTCGGCGGCGCTGACGCTGCCGTCGGCGACCTGTCCGGCCAGATCCTGGAGCGCCTGAACGCGCTGGACCACGGCGGGATTGCCGATCTTGGCGCGCTGGCCGCTCATCAGCTGGGAGAGCATCGGGGCCGACAGGCCGAGCACCGCGGCGAGCCTGGCCTGATTCAGCCCCAGGTCATCGATGAGCCGTCGGAAGAGTGCTCCCAGTGGCTCTCCGTACCAGCTGCGCTGGAGTTCCCTGGCTCTTGCTGTCGATTCCTGCTGTGCGGCGTCCATTCGCGTCTCCCCATCGCTTCCCCAGGCGGCAGCTTCGCTGCTGCGAACCTCTGGGGCATCCTACGGAGCGGGGTCGCGCACCGGGAGTCCCAATCCTTTTGCGGGATCACGGGGGACACCCGGTACTCTGGTTCCCGGCGGTCACCGAGACGTTCCGCGGCGCCGTCGTACACCCCTTTCGGGGCCTTAGCTCAGTTGGTAGAGCGCTGTCTTTGCATGGCAGATGTCAGGGGTTCGACTCCCCTAGGCTCCACACCGTGAGAGGCCGTCCGACCTGTGGAAACGCAGGTCGGACGGCCTCTTTGCCGTCCTGGCCGGGGTACGTACGTCAGCCACGGAGCGGGGACAGCGGCACCCGGTCGCGGGACTCCCGCTCGATCAGGTCCTCGCAGTGCGCGCGCAGTCGCCGGGGCCAGCGGTCCCACCAGGCACTCCAGAGCCGCACGTGCACAGTCACGAGAACGAGCAGGGAGAAGAAGGCGGTACCGACGAACAGGGCGAGCATCCCGAACAGTTCCTCGCTCAGCCGTTCGGGCCCGGCACCGGGGTTGCCGACGGTGATGGGCCACATCAGTACGCAGGTGTTGAGCGTGACCCAGCCCGCGGCGATCAGGCCCGCGTCGCGAGGCGCGCGGTCCGCGTGGTCGTCGCGCCGCGTGCGGCGCGGGGGCAGATGGCCGGACAGCCGCTCCCTGTGGGCCGCGCAGGCTCTCTTGAACGCGGGGTGACCGGTGAGCGCCTTCACCGTCACCGGGTGTCCGGCGGCCCAGGTGTCGCGGGTGAACCGCCACGCCGCCAGGGTCAGTGGGTGCTCCGGAGGCGTCGCGCCCTCCCGGTCCGCCGCGTCGCGCGCCGGTACGAGCCCCTCCTCCGTCTCGGCGTACGCGAGGCCGAACGCGGGCAGCGCCCGGAGGGCCAGTCCTGCCGCGCCCGCCTCCCGGTGACCGGCCCATGTCTCCCGGTACCCGTACCCGGTCAGCCATGTCGCGTGGTAGATGTCCAGCTCGTCCGAGGCGATCAGACGCTCCGTCACGCGCACACCTGTCCGGTGGTTGCACAGGGCCAGGATGCCGATACCCGAGTTCAGAAGCACCAGGAGCCCGCTCGTGCTCAGCAGGAGCCACATCACGCGATCGTCCATGGCGACAAGGATCGGATCGTCTGCCCGCCCTGAACAGGGCGCGTACGAAGTCCGTGCCGTCGGCCGTCGCGCGAATGGCCTGACGTGTCCTCAGGAATCGGTCGCGGGTGCGTAGAGGTTGATCAGCTGGGCGAGGTGACGGCCGGCGGTCAGCAGCGGGCGCTCGCTCCGCGAGACCTGGGCGGCCAGTTCGGCGCCCTCCAGGGTGCTGATCACCGTGTGGGCCAGGTCGTGGGCGTCGTCCTCGGCGATACCGGCGCGGCGGAGACGGGCGTACACCAGGTCGCGCCAGTTCGCGAACGCGGCAGCCGCGGCCTCCTGGATGTCGGGCGCGCGGCCCGCCGTACCGAGGGCCGTGGCGGTGACCGGGCAGCCGTCGACCCAGTCGGACGCGCGCAGACCCTCCGCGAGGCGGCGCGCGCAGTCGACCACGGCCTGGGCGGGATCGGTGGCCGCGTCGAGGGTGAGGTGCAGTTCGTCGGCGAACTCGCGGTCCCCGTGCCCGATCGCGGCGACGGCCAACTGCTGCTTGCCGCCGGGGAAGAAGTGGTAGACCGACCCGAGTGTGGCTCCGGCCTCGGTGGAGATCTGCTTGATCCCCGTGCCGTCGTAGCCCTGGCGCTGCATGAGCAGCGAGGCCGCCCGGACGATTCTCTCGCGCGTGCCGACCGGGCGTTCCGCACTCGTGGTGGCGTCCTGTTCGGCTGTCTTCACAGCCATATTCTACTGGATAGAACGCTCGCTCTAGAGAGGTGAAGGGCCGTCCGGCGCGGTCTCACCGACGATTGACGGCGCCCGTTGCACCGTACGGGTGGTGTTCATCAGAAGAACTGCGCAGTGGCGGCGTTGGTCCCTCGATTCCCAAGATGCGTACACATCATGAGGAAGGTATGTAGATCGCTCAACCCGAACGCAACCTGAAAGCGAGGGGCCATGGCCGCCTTCAAGGTCAAGAATCTGTGGACCGTCTTCCTGACCGCGTTCTTCGCGGTGCTCACCACCCTGGGGCTGACCGCCCCCGCCGCGGCTGCGGACGCCGCCGTACAGCAGCCCGCCGAGCAGCCCGCGAAGGACCGGTCGCCGCTCACCGCCGAGGAGCGGGGCGGAGGTGAGGCGGCGGCACCCGCTGTGCGACGGGCACTGCCGGAGAACGCACGGCCGGCGGACACGTCCCGGCCGCCGACCATCGAGCAGCGTATCCGCGCCGAAGCGCACGGCTCGTCACCTTCGGTCCGGCGCCTGCCCGTCGACACCCGCACGGACGCCGACATCGCGCGTGACAACGAGTCGGCCGGCGACGCGGCGCTCGCGGCGTGAGGAACCGGGATTCCCTGAGGACTCCCGGCGCCCGCACCACGCGCGTCACCCGCCCTGCCGGCGCCCGCGTCACCCGCAGTGCCCGCAGTGCCCGCCGTACCGCACCAGCCGGTCCGTCGCATCCTCCGCGCCGGCCGCGACAGACGTCGTACGGCGACAGCACCACCAGTCCCACGGATCACCGGTCACCCGTCACGGGCGGTCGTCGCGGTCCCTCGCCACTTCTTCCTCAGCCTGCTTGGCCTGTACCTCCGGATCGAGCGCACCCGGGCTGCCGTCGACGGACGACAGCGACGCGTTGTGCTCGGAGACCTCTGTAGGAGCGGGCGGTTCCACCAGCCAGTCGGGATTGGCCTGCTTGTCCCACCACTTCCACGCGGCGAAAGCGCCACCGGTCAGTACACCGAGGACCACCAGGCCCTTGGCGAGCCGTCCGGCCCTGGCCCGTCGCTCATGCTTCCTCACAAGCTTCTGGACCTCCTTCACCGTGATCTGACCGCGCAGCGCGGCGAGAGCGGCAGCGGAACGAGCCGCTGCTTCCCCGGCGACCGGCTGTGCGACGGAGACCGCGTGCTCGACGCGCGGCACCGTGTAGTCGGCTGCCTGACGCGCTGCCTTACGCGTCCGAGCCGCCGCGCGCTGTGCGGCCACGTCGACCTTTGGGGGCACATGCGGCGCCACACGGGCGCCGTACTGAACACGAGCCTGCCTCGCGGCTTTCTGCACCTTCGGTGCGAGCCGGACGCGGGCCTCTTCGGCGTACAACGCGGCCTGTTCCTTGGCCGTATCGGCGTAGGGTGCCACCGCTTCCGCGGCGTGCAGCACGCTCTCCTTCGCCGAATCGGTAGCGGCGCGCACGCTGTCCATGCGGGTCACAGGATCCTCCTCCTCGGTGGCGGTCAGGGGCTTGGGGGTTTCCCCCGTTATTGGACAAAGATCCGCCTGTCCACCCAGATCGAAATCATGCCTGCCGCCCGCCGTACCGGCATGCGGTGCGGGCATCCGGGTCATGGAGACGACTTGGGGCGATGCCTGGGCATTGCGGTGCAAGGGGGAGCTTGTCGACGACAATGCCACGCTTCGCCGTGCCGTGCCCCGTCAAGGCCATGACTGCCCCGCCTTTCTCCCGCCGTCACCTCACCGTCGTCCTGCCGTCGCCCGCCCCTCGCAGGTGCCCCGCCCGCGTCCGCTGATTCCCCGTCACGGGACGCGCGAGCGCATGAGAGGTACGGGGCGGGCAGCGCGCACGCCGTCCGTGCGAGGATCGACAGAGTCAGAGCAGACTCACGGAAGGCAGATCGTGCCCGAGCAGCTTTACGCCACCCTGAAGACCAACCACGGCGATATCGAGATCCGGCTCCTGCCGAACCACGCGCCGAAGACGGTCAAGAACTTTGTGGAGCTCGCCAAGGGCGAGCGGGAATGGACCAACCCGGCCACCGGTAAGAAGTCCAGCGACCGGCTGTACGACGGCACCGTCTTCCACCGGGTCATCAGCGGTTTCATGATCCAGGGCGGGGACCCGCTGGGCAACGGCACCGGCGGTCCGGGCTACGAGTTCGGCGACGAGTTCCACCCGGACCTCTCTTTCGACAAGCCCTACCTCCTGGCCATGGCGAACGCGGGACCGGGCACCAACGGTTCGCAGTTCTTCGTCACCCTGGCGCCCACCACGTGGCTGACCCGCAAGCACACCATCTTCGGTGAGGTCACCGACGAGGCGAGCAAGAAGGTCGTGGACTCCATCGGAACCACCCAGACCAACCCGCGCACCGACCGCCCGGTGGAGGAAGTCAAGATCGAGTCGGTCGTCGTCGAGTCCCGCTAGGCCCTGGCCGGCGGATCTTCGGGGGCCCGGGACGCCCGGCACGGCACTTCGCCGTCCGTCGGTCATACCGCCCCGGGGACGCGTCACGACGTTCCGGATCCCCGTTCGGGGAACCATCCCGCCCTGCCCGTCCGTAGTGGTTACATACCGGACGGGGAGGGCGGTGCGCTGTGCGCCCTCCCGCCGCAACGAGTACCGAGGGGACCGATGGACCAGCAGCCCGGGGGCCCGGACCGGCCCGCAGCCGACGCGACACCGCACTGTTACCGGCACCCGGACCGTGAGACGGGCATCCGCTGCACCCGCTGCGAGCGCCCCATCTGCACGGACTGCATGATCAGCGCGTCCGTCGGATTCCAGTGCCCGAACTGCGTACGGGAGGGATCCGGTACGGGCATGTCCCCGACCGCCGCCCGCCCGCGCACGATCGCCGGCGGGACCGTCGCCGCCGACCCCCGGCTGATCACGAAGATCCTGCTCGGGCTGAATCTCGCGGTCTTCGTCGGCGCCCTCGTCAGTGAACAGCGCGTCGTCGGCGAGCTGGATCTCATCGGGCACGCCTTCAACCCGGAGATCGGCGAGGTCGTGGGCGTCGCCGACGGGCAGTGGTACCGCCTGTTCACGGCGATGTTCCTGCACCAGGCCGTGTGGCACATCGCGTTCAACATGCTGGGGCTGTGGTGGCTCGGCGGTCCGCTGGAGGCGGCGCTCGGACGTGTGCGCTTTCTCGCGCTGTATCTGATCTCCGGTCTGGCCGGCAGCGCCCTGACCTATCTGATCGCCGCGCCGAACCAGCCGTCGCTCGGTGCCTCGGGGGCCGTCTTCGGTCTCCTGGGGGCCACGGCCGTACTGATGCGCCGGATGAACTACGACATGAGGCCGGTCCTCGCGCTGCTGGCGCTGAACCTGCTCTTCACGTTCACCTGGTCCGGGATCGCCTGGGAGGCCCACCTCGGCGGTCTGGTCGCGGGCACGGCGATCGCCGTCGGCCTCGTGCACGCGCCACGTGAGCACCGGGCGCTGGTGCAGTGGGGCACCTGCGCGGTGGTGCTGCTGGCGACCGTCGTGACCGTCGTGATCAGAACCAGTCAGCTCACCTGAGGTTCGCGGGCTTCGGGTTTCCGACGTCCTGAGGGCCGTCGGAGACCCCTGAAGCGCACAGTTGTCCACAGCGTGTGCCGGATCTTGTGCAATCTGTGGGGGAACATCAGTGCCCCTTGTCGCTGATCAGGGTTTTCCCAGCAGGGACAAGGGGCGAGACGCTTCATCACATCGGCCGAAGCGGGTGTTCCAGTCACACCGGCGTCAACCTGCCGTGGAGTTATCCACAGATCGTCAGACCTTTTCCCCCGGCTGTGGACAGCGCTGTGGATAAGTCTCTGGGCAGAGCTTGACGCCGGCCGCCGCCGCTACTTCCACTGCGTGGAGACACCGAAGCCGGCGGCGATGAACCCGAAGCCGACCACGATGTTCCAGTTCCCGAAGGCGTCGATCGGCAGCGAGCCCTCGGTCACATAGAAGACGACGATCCAGGCCAGCCCGACGAGGAACAGGGCGAGCATGACCGGCGCGACCCAGCTCCGGTTGGACAGCTTTATCGTGGTCGACTGCTTCGCCGCGGGGGGCGGCGTGAAATCGGCCTTCTTGCGGATACGTGACTTCGGCACGAGGGACTCTCCTGTCGATGCGCTGCGTGACCGCGCAGGTAACTGAAACGGTGTGCCGGGGGTGAGGAGCAGGGGGAACGCTGCCTCCCCCGGGCGTCCGTTAGCGTAGTGCTTCCGCGGCGCCTAAGGAGATAAGGGTACGTTGAGCAATTCTGCCGACTCCCCCGAAGGGCCGGTCCGCCGACCGATCTGGCGGCCGGTCCGGCTGCTCACGGCCGGGGTCTTCGCCCTGGCCGGCCTCATCTTCGTCACCAGCTTCAACACGGCGAAGGGCACCAACCTCCGTACGGACGACTCCCTGCTCAAGCTCTCGGACCTGATCCAGGAGCGCAGCGACAAGAACGCCGAGCTGGAGGAGTCCACCGGCGTCGTACGGGAGAACGTCGACGGCCTCGCCAACCGCGACGACGGTTCCACGAAGGCGGAGGACGCCAGACTCCGTGGTCTGGAGAACGCGGCGGGTACCAAGAAGGTCTCGGGCCGGGCCCTCACCGTCACCCTGGACGACGCCCCGCCGGACGCCACGGCCAATCCGGGCTACCCCGAGCCGCAGCCCAACGACCTGGTCATCCACCAGCAGGACCTCCAGGCCGTCGTCAACGCTCTCTGGCAGGGCGGCGCGAGCGGCATCCGCGTCATGGACCAGCGGCTGATCTCCACCAGCGCCGTGCGCTGCGTCGGCAACACCCTGATCCTCCAGGGCCGGGTCTACTCACCGCCGTACAAGATCACGGCCGTGGGGGACCAGGGCAAGCTCCGCAAGGCGCTGGACGATTCGCCGGCGATCCAGAACTACCAGCTGTACGTCCAGGCGTACGGTCTCGGCTGGAAGGTCGACGAGCACGCGCAGACCACGCTTCCCGGCTACACGGGCACCGTGGATCTCCACTACGCGAAGCCGGTGAAGTAGCCCGGCCGGGCGATTCGGCCCCGTCGCACTCGCGGCTGCCTTCCGTAAGAAGGAAGAGGGCAACGGCACACCTGACCATGCGCCGCCCACGTGACCCCCCGGCCCCTTAGTCTGGTTCGGTACCGAGCACGCCGGTACGGCGGCGTGGGCGGGGAACGGGTACGGAACGGAAGGGACAGCATGTACGGCTGGATCTGGCGGCATCTGCCGGGCAACGTGTGGGTGCGGGCGGTCATCGCGCTCGTGCTGTCGCTGGCGGTCGTCTTCGTGCTGTTCCAGTACGTCTTCCCGTGGGCGGAGCCGATCCTCCCGTTCGGGGACGCGACGGTGACCGGCGCGGGAGGCACCCCGTGAGCGGTGCCCGCGTTCTCGTCGTGGACAACTACGACAGCTTCGTCTTCAACATCGTCCAGTACCTGTACCAGCTCGGCGCGGAGTGCGAGGTGCTGCGCAACGACGAGGTGTCGACGGCGCACGCCCAGGACGGCTTCGACGGGGTGATGCTCTCCCCCGGTCCCGGCGCGCCCGAACAGGCGGGTGTCTGTGTCGACATGGTGCGCCACTGCGCCGCCACCGGCGTGCCCGTCTTCGGGGTGTGCCTCGGCATGCAGTCGATGGCGGTGGCGTACGGCGGCGTGGTCGGCCGTGCCCCCGAGCTGCTGCACGGCAAGACCTCGCCGGTCACCCACGAGGGCAAGGGCGTGTTCGCCGGGCTGCCCTCGCCCTTCACCGCGACCCGCTACCACTCGCTGGCGGCGGAGCCCGCCGAACTGCCCGACGAGCTGGAGGTCACGGCGCGCACGGCCGACGGCATCATCATGGGCCTGCGCCACCGTGAACTGCCCGTCGAGGGCGTGCAGTTCCACCCCGAGTCCGTGCTGACCGAACACGGTCACCTGATGCTGGCCAACTGGCTGGCGCAGTGCGGTGATCCGGGCGCCGTAGGCCGGTCGGCGGGCCTGGCGCCGGTGGTGGGCAAGGCGGTCGCGTGACCGCACTCCGCCCCGAGCACGACGCGGGATACGGCGCCTCGTACGAGCAGCGGGAACCGTACGAGGAACAAGGCGCGTTCGAGGCGGCGGTGGACGGACTCGCGGATCCGTTGAACGATCCCCTTCCCGGGCAGGGCGCCGCGCCGCTTCCTGTCCCGCCGCCCGCGACCCCCGCGGCTCCCGCGGTTTTCCCGGCTCCCGCGCAGCCTTCGTCGCCCGGACCCTGGGCGGCGGGTGACGGGATATCGGGGCCGCCGTCCGCGGAGCGGGAGTGGTCGGGGTACGGGCCGTATCCGTACACGACGCAGGCGCCGGCCGAGTACGGGCAGGACTGGGCGGCGCAGGTCGCCCCCGAGCCGGTGCCCGTGCCGGTCCCGACGCCCGCGCCCGTGACCGCGCCGCCCGTAACCGCGCCGGTGCCCGCCCCCCGGCCGGATCCCGGTCCGGCGTACGTCCCCGTCCGGGAAGACGTGAGCGCCGGGGGCGCCGAGGAGGCCACGGCCCTCCTGCCCACCGTCTCAGCCTCCGAGGCCGGCCCGGACGACCGACCCGTGCGGCCCGAACCGCCCACCGGCGGCCGTGCCGAGCGGCGTAAGGCGGCCAAGGGCGGCCGTGGGCGCGGTCGTACGCGCCCGCCGGGCGCCGGGGGCCCCGAGGGTGCTCCGGGCCCCTCAGCGCCCGCCAGGCCGCTCTCCCGCGTCGAGGCGCGGCGGGCCGCCCGTGCTCTCAAGGACAGTCCGGGGGTGATCCTCAGCCGCGCGGTCGGCGAGATCTTCATCAGCCTCGGTGTGCTGATGCTGCTGTTCGTCACGTACCAGCTGTGGTGGACGAACATCCAGGCCGATCTGTACGCGGGCAAGGAGACGGACAAGATCCAGGAGGGCTGGGCGAAGGGCCGTCAGCCCGGTGTCTTCGAACCCGGCCAGGGATTCGCGATCATGCACATCCCCAGGCTCGACGTGGTGGTTCCGATCGCCGAGGGCATCGACAAGGCGAAGGTCCTGGACCGCGGCATGGTCGGGCACTACTCGCAGGGCAGGCTCAAGACGGCGATGCCGTCCGACAAGCAGGGCAACTTCGCGGTCGCGGGACACCGCAACACGCACGGTGAACCGTTCCGGTACATCAATCGCCTGGAGCCCGGCGACAAGATCATCGTGGAGACGCAGGACGCGTACTTCACCTACGACATGGCGAGCATCCTCCCGCAGACCGCGCCGTCGAACACGGGCGTGATCGGTCCCGTTCCGCCCGGCTCCGGCTTCTCGGAGCCGGGGCGATACATCACGTTGACGACCTGTACGCCGGAATTCACCAGTACGTATCGAATGATCGTGTGGGGCAAGATGGTTGAGGAACGGCCACGCGACAAGGGAAAGCCCGACGCTCTCGTCGGCTGAACGAATCACGACGGAGACCAGGGACCAGGGGACGGGTGCTGTGGCAGCGGGAACAGGGCGCGACGACGGGCATGCGGGGACACCCGAGGAAGCCGGGAAAAACGATACATCCGCGACAACCGGGGTGGTCGAGCACGCTGCTGGGTCTTCGGAGCCGGAGTCCTCGGAGCCTGAGCCTTCGGACCCCGATTCCCCGGCCCCCGGCCGCGACCCCGAACCTGAGCCCGCTCCGGCCCCGACGCCCACGCCGGTCCGCCCGGGGCGCGGTCGGGGCGCCGCCGCCGTCAGCGTCTTCGGCGAACTGCTCATCACCGCGGGCCTGGTGCTCGGTCTCTTCGTCGTCTACTCGCTGTGGTGGACGAATGTGCTGGCAGACCGCGAGGCCACGAAGCAGGGCAACGAGGTACGCGACGGCTGGGCCGACGGCCGCGGTGGGCCGGGCGCCCTCGACATCAAGAACGGCATCGGCTTCCTGCACGTGCCCGCGATGAACAGCGGCGAGATCCTCGTAAAGAAGGGCACGGACCTCAAGTCCCTCAACAACGGCGTCGCCGGCTACTACACCGACCCGGTCAAGTCCGCGCTGCCCGCGGACAAGCAGGGGAACTTCTCGCTGGCCGCGCACCGCGACGGGCACGGCGCGAAGTTCCACAACATCCACAAGCTCAAGACCGGTGACGCGGTCGTCTTCGAGACGAAGGACACCTGGTACGTCTACAAGGTCTTCAAGGATCTCCCGAAGACCTCGAAGTACAACGTGGACGTGCTCCAGCCGGTCCCGAAGGAGTCGGGCAAGAAGAAGCCCGGCCGCTATCTGACGCTCACGACGTGCACGCCCGTCTACACGTCCGACTACCGCTACATCGTGTGGGCCGAGCTGGAGCGCACGGAGAAGGTCGACGAGAACCGCACGGTGCCGGACGAACTGGGCTGAGCCGCCGCGTACGACGCGGGATCCGCCGTCCCGTACGGCACCGGACCTGAGCCACGGCGACCGGGACGGCCGCGGCAAGGCGACCGAAGCCGAGCGGAAGCGGAAGAGGAAGCGCTCGGAGCAGAGCGCGCGAGACACGAAGAAGCCCCGGCATCCTCTTAAGGATGCCGGGGCTTCTTCAACTCCTCATGAAGCGGGGACCTCAGTCCTGGTTGCCTCTCCCGCCTCCGATGAAGCCTCCGATGTCACCGCCGCCGTTGTCCCCGCCGCCGCCCGTGGGAGCCACGAACAGCGTCACGGTGCTGCCCTTGTCGACCGGCTGGCCGCCGGGCGGGTTGGTCCCGATCACTCGCGCGTTGGGGTCGTTCGGCGAGTTGGGCGCCAGTGCGACCGCCAGGCCCAGGCCTTCCAGCTGGGCCTTCGCCTCGGCGAAGGTCTTGTTCCCGAGGTCGCCGGGGATCTGCACCTTCTCCGGCTGCGGCGGGCCCTTCGAGACCTGGAGCGTGACCTGACTGTTCTTCGGTGCCTTGGAGTTGCCTGTCGGGCTCTGGCCGACGACGGTGTTCGCCGCCTTCTCGGAGTCCACCTCGGTGCGCGCGACCGTGAAGCCGAGCGTTTCGAGCTGGCTCTTCGCCTCTTCGAACGGCTTGTCCGTGACGGGCGGCACCAGGACCTGTGCCTGCTTGGCGACGGAGAGCGTGACCGTCGAGCCCTTCTCCGCCTCCGAGCCGCCGTTGGGCTTCTGGCTGACGACCGTGCCCGGGTCCTGGTCGCTCTCGACCTGCTTGGTCTCGACCCGGAAGTCCGCTTCCTCAAGGGTGTTCGTGGCGTCCTCGACCGCCTTGTCGGCGACGTCGGGCACCTGGACCTTCGGCGCACCCTCGGAGACGACGACCTGGATGGTGTCGCCCTGGTTCATCTTCCCGCCGGACTTGGGCGTCTGGGAGCAGATGGCGCCCTTGGGCTGGTCGCAGCGCTCCGTCCCGGACTGGGCGAGCTCGACCGACGCGTTGCTCGCCAGCCCCTTCGCCTCCTCGAACGTCTCCCCCACGAGCTGCGGCACGTCGATCCGGTCCGAACCGCCGCTGTCGCCGTCGAAGACCGCCTTGCCGATCAGGATGGCGCCCGCGAGCACCAGGACACCGGCGAGGATCAGCAGGATCGTCGAGGTGTTGGACTTCTTCTGCCGGCGCCGGTCCGGACGGTCGTCGTAGTTGCCGTAGCCGCCGCCGTCGTCGGGGTTGACCGGCGGCATCATCGACGTCTGGCCGCCGCCGGGCGGGGCGGCGCGCAGGGCCGTGGTGGGCTGGTCGTCCGAGCCGCCGTAGCCGCCCGCGTAACCGACGGAGCCCATCGCCGCCGTGGCCGCGACGGGCTGGCCGTCGAGGCAGGCCTCGATGTCGGCGCGCATCTCGTCGGCCGACTGGTAGCGGTAGTCCGGGTCCTTGACGAGCGCCTTCAGCACGATCGCGTCCATCTCGGGCGTGATCTCGGGGTCGAAGTTGCTCGGAGCCTGCGGCTCCTCCCGTACGTGCTGGTACGCGACGGCGACCGGTGAGTCCCCGATGAAGGGCGGGCGCACGGTCAGCAGCTCGTAGAGCAGGCACCCGGTCGAGTACAGGTCCGAGCGCGCGTCGACCTGCTCGCCCTTGGCCTGCTCGGGGGAGAGGTACTGCGCGGTGCCGATGACGGCGGAGGTCTGGGTCATCGTCATGCCGGAGTCGCCCATGGCGCGGGCGATGCCGAAGTCCATGACCTTGACCTGGCCGGTGCGCGTCAGCATGACGTTGGCCGGCTTGATGTCTCGGTGGACGATCTGTGCGCGGTGCGAGTACTCCAGCGCCTGGAGGATCCCTACGGTCATCTCCAGCGTGCGCTCGGGCAGCAGTCTGCGCCCGGAGTGCAGCAGCTCTCGCAGGGTGGACCCGTCGACGTACTCCATCACGATGTACGGGATGGACACCCCGTCGACGTAGTCCTCACCCGTGTCGTAGACAGCGACGATCGCGGGGTGGTTGAGCGAGGCGGCCGACTGGGCCTCTCGGCGGAACCGGGCTTGGAAGGACGGGTCGCGGGCGAGATCGGCCCGCAGCGTCTTCACAGCGACGGTGCGGCCGAGCCGGGTGTCGTGCGCGAGGTACACCTCGGCCATGCCACCACGGCCGAGCACCGAGCCCAGCTCGTACCGGCCGCCGAGGCGACGCGGCTCTTCCATACTGTTCCAGCCCTCTCCGTCTGTCCCGACCGCACCGGTGTGCGGTCCGGCGGTGTGCTGTTCGCGCATACGCTACCGGGCACGCCGCATCCGGTCCGACCGTCCCTGGTAGCTGATACAGGACTGGTACTTGAATGGCCACATATCGGTCGTAATGCTTGTGTCTCCGATAGTGAGACAGATCACCGGCAGGACATCGGCGGCCGAATTTCGATTCTCCGGAAATTCCGCCGCTCTGCCCGCCGGGTCGGTGTAGAGGGAAACTTGTCCCGCGTTTATCGGCGGTCCGCAGTCCGATCCGCCGTCCGGTCCGACAATGGCCCGGACAGCGTCGGCAGCTGTCCGGGCCATTGCGGGATATCCCGACTATTTCTTGCTGTCGATCACGGCTTCCATGACGTCCTTGGCGATCGGGGCGGCGAGACCGCCACCGGAGATGTCGTCACGGGTGGCGTCGCTGTCCTCGACGACGACAGCGACCGCGACCGGCGACCCGTTCTCGCCCTTGGCGTAGGAGATGAACCAGGCGTACGGGTTCTTGCTGTTGTTCTCGCCGTGCTGCGCGGTACCGGTCTTGCCGCCGACGGTCACGCCGGCGATCTTGGCGTTCTTGCCGGTGCCCTCGTTGACGACCGTCTCCATCATCTCCTGGAGCATCTGCGCGTGCTCCTGGCTGAGGGGCTGGCCCATCTCCTCGGACTCGGTCTTCTTTATGACGTCCAGGTTCGGCGCTTCGAGCTGGTCGATCATGTACGGCTTCATCAGCTTGCCGTCGTTGGCGATGGCGGAGACGACCATCGCCATCTGGAGCGGGGTGGTCCGGGTGTCGAACTGCCCGATGGAGGAGAGCGCGGTCTGCGAATCGTTCAATTCCTCGGGGAAGATCGAGGCGTTGGCGCGGACCGGGACGAACTGCTCCTCGTTGAATCCGAATTTCTTCGCGGTCTCCAGCATCTTGTCCGCGCCGACGTCATAGCCGAGCTTGCCGAAGACGCTGTTGCAGGAGACCCGGAGCGCGTCCCTGAGCGTCGCGTTCTCGCACGGGATGTTGCCCTCGTTCACCAGCGGCGTCCTCGTGCCCGGCATGATCCACGGGAGCGGGGACTTGGTCTTCGCGTCGATGTCGTCCACGACGCCGTGCTCCAGCCCCGCCGCGGCCGTCACGACCTTGAAGGTGGAGCCGGGCGGATACGTCTCGCGCAGAGCGCGGTTCAGCATCGGCTTGTCGGTGTCCTTGCCGAGCTTGTTCCAGGCCTTCTCGTCCGTGGCGCCGTAACCGGCGAAGGACGAGGGGTCGTACGAGGGGGTGGAGGCCAGCGCGAGGATCTTGCCGGTCCTCGGCTCCAGGGCGACGACGGCGCCCTTCTTGCTGCCCAGCCCCTCGAAGGCCGCCTTCTGCGCGGCACCGTTGAGGGTCGTGACGACGTTGCCGCCCTTCTCCTCGTCGCCGGTGAACATCGCCATCGTGCGGTCGAAGAAGAGCTGGTCGTCGTTGCCGGTGAGGATGCCGTCCTCGATGTTCTCGATCTGGGTGGCGCCGAAGGCCTGCGAGGCGTATCCGGTGACCGGTGCCCACATCGGGCCGTCGAGGTAGGTCCGCTTGAACTTGAAGTCGGTGTCGGTGGTCTTGGCCGATCCGGTGATGCGCTTGCCGTCGACCACTATGTTGCCGCGCTCGCTCGCGTACCGCTCGATCAGGACGCGGCGGTTGCGCTCGTGGCTGTTCAGCTCGTCGGCCTCCACGTACTGGAGCCAGTTGGTGCGCACCAGCAGCGCCAGGACGAGGAGCCCGCAGAAGATCGCGATGCGTCGCAGGGGCTTGTTCACGGTCGGACCACCTGGGTCATCTCGGCGTCGGTTGACGGGGCGGGCGCCGGGGCGGGACGGCGTGCGGTGTCGCTGATTCTGATGAGGATGCCGATCAGCGCCCAGTTGGCGATCACCGAGGAACCACCGGCCGCGACGAACGGCATGGTCATACCGGTCAGCGGGATGAGGCCCATCACGCCGCCGGCGACGACGAACACCTGGATGGCGAAGGCGCCGGAGAGGCCGATCGCCAGGAGCTTGCCGAACGGGTCGCGGGCGGCGAGCGCCGTCCGTACGCCGCGCTCCACGATCAGGCCGTAGATCAGCAGGAACGCCATCGTGCCGGCGAGACCGAACTCCTCGCCGACGGTGGACAGGATGAAGTCGGAGTTGGCCGCGAATCCGATCAGGTCGGAGTTGCCCTGCCCGAGCCCGGTGCCGAGCGTGCCGCCGGCGCCGAACGACATGAGGGCCTGGCCGACCTGCTCGCTCTGCTCCCACGTGGAGTCTGCGAAGGGGTTGAGCCAGAACTCCACACGCTGCTGGACGTGGGGCTCGAACGTCGCGACACCGACCGCGCCCGCGGCGGACATCACCAGGCCGAAGACGATCCAGCTGGTGCGTTCCGTGGCGACGTACAGCATCACGACGAAGAGGCCGAAGAAGAGCAGCGAGGTGCCGAGGTCGGTCTCGAAGACCAGGATGAGGATCGACATGGCCCAGACCATGAGGATCGGGCCGAGGTCACGACCGCGCGGCAGGTAGAGGCCCATCACCCGGCGGCTGGCGAGCGCCAGGGCGTCGCGTTTCACCATCAGATAGCCCGAGAAGAAGATCGCGATGATGATTTTCGCGAACTCACCGGGCTGGACGTTGAAGGGGCCGATGCTGACCCAGATCTTCGCGCCGTTCACCGCCGGGAAGAAGACCGGGAGGATCAGCAGGACCAGCGCCACCGCCATGGAGATGTAGGTGTAGCGCTGGAGGATGCGGTGGTCCTTGAGCAGCAGCAGGACCGCGACGAAGAGCGCGATGCCGATCGCGGAGTACAGCAGCTGCTTGGGGGCGTCGGGTGTGAAGCCGCCGAACTGCCGTTGCGCGCGCTCGATCAGCCGGGGCGACTGGTCGAGCCTCCAGATGAGGACGAGTCCCAGGCCGTTGAGCAGGGTGGCCAGCGGCAGCAGCAGCGGGTCGGCGTACGGGGCGAACTTACGCACCACGAGATGGCCGACACCGGCCAGCAGCCCGATGCCCAGGCCGTACCCGATCATGCCGCTGGGTACCTCGTCGTTGACCGCCAGGCCGACGTTCAGGTAGGCGAGGACCGGGATGATGACCGCGAAGGCGAGCATCGCGAGCTCGGTGTTGCGGCGGCTCGGCGCTTCGATCGCGCCGATGGTGGTCGTGTTGGTGACAACGCTCATGGTGGTGTAGGCCCCCTACGGCCGGCTACTGCTTACCGCAGTTCGAGGCCAGCTTCTGCTCCTCCTCCGAGAGGCTGGGGCCCGGAGTGGGAGTCGCTGTTTTCGCCGTTTCTGGCTTGGAGTTGGTATTGGTGTCGGTCTGCGGCTTGGTCCCGGTCGTACCGCCGGCCTCGCCCTCGCCGGTGATCGCGTTCGCCGCGCGCTCGGACTCGCGGCGCTGTTCGTCCTTCTTGCACGCCGCGGCCTGCTTGGAGAGATCGTCGATCTTGGTGCGCGCGGAGGCCTTGCTGCCCTCGGCGATGGTGTCCTCGACCTGCTTGCGCTGGTACGGCGGCAGGTACTTGAGTTCGATCTTGGCGAAGTCCTGTTCGACCTTCGACAGCGAGACCCAGGCCAGATCCTGGCTGATGCCCCGGTAGAGCGCGACGTGCTCGTCGTTGGTCCCGACGTAGTACTGGGTCTGGGTCCAGCGGTAGCCGCCGTACAGACCGCCGCCGACGACCGCCAGCGCGAGCACGATGTAGAACGAACGCTTGAGCCACTTGCGGCCGGAGCGCGGCTTGACGAAGTCGTCGTCGCTGTACGCCCCGAAGCCGGCGTCCGGCGGCATGCCGCCGTAACCTGCCCCGTCTCCACTGCCCGGCGGTCCGAAGCCCCCCGGAGGGGGCTGGTGCTGCTGCGGTACGGGACGGCCCAGGCCGGCGGCGCGGCCCGCGGGCGTCTGCATCGACGGGTCGCTCTCGGCGGCGTGCAGCTGCTGGTTCTCGGCCACGGCGCCGACGACGACCGGGGTGTCGTTGAGCTGTCCGGCGAGGGTGTCGTTGGACTCGACGTCCAGGACGTCGGCGACGATGCAGGTGATGTTGTCGGGACCGCCGCCGCGCAGAGCGAGCTGGATGAGGTCCTGGATGGTCTCCTGCGGGCCCTGGTAGCTCGCCAGGGTCTCTTCCATCGTCTGGTGCGAGACAACGCCGGAGAGGCCGTCGGAACAGATCAAGTACCGGTCGCCCGCGCGGACTTCGCGGATCGAGAGATCGGGCTCGACATGGTCGCCGCTGCCCAGCGCGCGCATCAGCAGGGAGCGCTGCGGGTGGGTGGTGGCCTCTTCCTCGGTGATGCGCCCCTCGTCGACGAGGCGCTGCACCCAGGTGTGGTCCTGGGTGATCTGCGTGAGCACACCGTCGCGCAGGAGGTAGGCACGGGAGTCGCCGACGTGTACGAGGCCGAGGCGCCGGCCCGTCCACAGGAGGGCGGTGAGCGTGGTGCCCATGCCCTCCAGCTGGGGGTCCTCCTCGACCATCACGCGCAGCTGGTCGTTGGCGCGCTGGACCGCCGTACCGAGCGAGGTGAGGATGTCCGATCCCGGCACATCGTCGTCGAGCTGCACGAGCGTGGAGATCACCTCCGACGAGGCGACCTCGCCGGCGGCCTGGCCGCCCATGCCGTCGGCGATGGCCAGGAGGCGGGGTCCGGCGTAGCCGGAGTCCTCGTTCCCCTCCCGGATCATGCCTTTGTGCGACCCCGCGGCGAAGCGCAGAGAAAGACTCATGCGCGCCTCCCCTGTCGGTTCGCCAGCCGAATGTGGCGCCAGCCGGTCTCGAGCCACACTGCCCACCCTCCGGTCGGGAGCATGCCGCGGTCCCACGTCGGGACCGCCGCGGCTCGCTCGCTCCGCTCGCTCATTGTCGTACTACTTCCGCAGCTCGATGACGGTCTTGCCGATGCGGATCGGCGAGCCCGGCGGAATCGGCGTCGGCGTGGTGAGCCGGGTCCGGTCGAGATACGTGCCGTTGGTGGACCCGAGGTCCTCGACGATCCACTGGCCGTCGCGGTCCGGGTAGATCCTGGCATGCCTGCTGGACGCGTAGTCGTCGTCCAGCACGATCGTTGAGTCGTGCGCCCGGCCCAGGGTGATGGTCTGTCCCTGGAGGGCCACCGTGGTGCCGGTGAGGATTCCCTCCGAGACGACCAGCTTCGTGGGCGCCCCCCGGCGCTGGCGCCCGCCCTGCGACCGCTGCGCGGGAGGCGCGGCGGTCTGGCGGGCGGCGCCCTGCGGCGGACGCGCGTCGGCGTTGCGGCGTGAGCCGCGCTGCGTGACACGTGTGCCGAACAGATCGCTCCGAATGACCTGGACGGCCACAATCACGAACAGCCACAGAACAGCTAGGAAACCTAGCCGCATGACCGTCAGGGTCAGCTCTGACATTGCCCCCGCTTCACCCTTCGGCTTGCCGGTAAACGATGGTGGTTTGGCCCACGACGATCCGCGAGCCGTCGCGGAGCGTAGCGCGGGTGGTGTGCTGTCCGTCCACCACGATGCCGTTGGTGGACCCGAGGTCCTGGATCGTCGAGGGCGTTCCGGTCCGGATCTCGCAGTGCCGGCGCGAGACGCCGGGGTCGTCGATCCGTACGTCGGCGTCGGTGCTGCGGCCCAGCACCAGCGTGGCTCGTGAGATCTGGTGGCGGTTGCCGTTGATCTCGATCCAGCGGCGGACCTGGGCGCCCGGCATCGCCCCGGGGGGCGGTGTCGACGGGGGCTGCGTGGTCTGTCCCGGGCGCGCGGCGCCCGGTGGTGGCGTCGGCGGCATGGGAGGCGGGGACGCGGGCGGGTAGCCGTAGCCGCCGGGCGACGCGGCCGGTGCGGCGGGCGGGGCCGAGGGCCCCCGGCCGGGGGCCGCTCCGCGGGCGGGCGCGGGTCCCGGACCCTGCTCGGGGCCCTGTGACGAACTCGACGCGAGCGTGCGGCTGCGTACCCGGTACAGACCGGTGTCGAGATCGTCGGCCTTCTCCAGATGGACCTTGATCGGGCCCATGAACGTGTAGCGCTGCTGCTTCGCGTAGTCGCGTACGAGTCCGGAGAGTTCGTCGCCGAGCTGTCCCGAGTACGGGCTGAGGCGCTCGAAGTCGGGCGCGCTCAGCTCCACGATGAAGTCGTTGGGGACGACGGTCCGCTCGCGGTTCCAGATCGTGGCGTTGTTGTCGCACTCACGCTGAAGGGCGCCGGCGATCTCCACGGGCTGGACCTCGGACTTGAACACCTTCGCGAAGGTGCCGTTGACCAGACCTTCGAGTCGCTGCTCGAAGCGCTTCAGGACTCCCATGGGGCACCTCCTTCGTCGTTGCCGTCCTGGTACTGCTTACTGATCGTATCCACGTGTGGGGAAACCGGCTGGTTCCCCTTGTCTGCCCCGTCGATGAGTGTCACCTCTCACACGGATCGTAGAGGCGGCCTCCAGGACAGTGTCCCGCATGCGGGGTGCACTCCGGAGGAGTGGGGGAGGCCGCTCCAGGTTGCTTGTTCCCCGGCAGGGTTGCCGAGATAAACGGATGTGATTCCACCCTGTGCAGCGTGCTAATCTTTTCGATGTCGCCAGGCGATCACACCAGCAGGTGAGAGACCGGACGGCACACCCAATGCGCGGGTGGCGGAATAGGCAGACGCGCTGGATTCAGGTTCCAGTGCCCGAAAGGGCGTGGGGGTTCAACTCCCCCCTCGCGCACCAGAGAAACCGATGAGACGGGTTCTCGCCAGAGACGAAAGTCCTGGCGGGGCCCGTTTCTCGTATGTCCGGATCCTGATGGGCGGCGTGGCTCGTGCGGTGACGCATGTCACCGGGCGGGGGTGGCGACGAACTGACCCGCACCCGGTACGGCCTGGGGTGCGGGTCAGTGTGCGTGCGGTGGGTGCCTTCGGTGCCCTCGGTCTTTGGGCTGTCGGTCCCTGCGGTCGTGGTCCGTGCGCTCTCGGTCCGTGCGCTCTTGGTTCGTGCGCTTTCGAACGTGCCTTCGCGGTCGGTCCGTGCCTTCGCGTCAGGCGACGAGGCGGGCGGCCAGGGCCTTGGCCTTCTGCGCGGCTTCTTCCCGTGCCTTCGCGCGGGAGGCCTCGGCGAGCGGGATGAGGTCGGCCATCGCGGGCACCGTGTGGGCCAGGGTCAGTTCGGGGACGATGAAGTCGACCTCGACGCCGAACATCCCGTTCAGCACCTTCTCCAGGTAGTTCTGGACGAACTCGAAGTCCTCGCGGGGGGTACCCGTCGCGTACGAGCCGCCCCGGCTGGCGACGACCGTGAACGGCCTGCCCTTGATCGGGCTGTCCTCGCCGGCGTTGTGGCCATTGATGATCACGTGGTCCAGCCACGCCTTCAGGGTGGACGGGATCGTGAAGTTGTACATCGGGGCGCCGATGAGAACCGCGTCCGCGGCCGCCAGTTCGGCGGCGAGTTCGGCGCGCAGCGCGTTCTCCGCGCCCGCGGCGACGGCGGCGATGGTCAGGTGCGGCAGCGGGGCGGCGGCGAGATCGCGGTAGACGACCTCGCCCTGCGGGTGCTGTTCGCGCCAGCCCTGGACGAACGCGGCGGTGACGTCGCGGGAGGCGGATCCCTGCGGGGAAACGGCGGAGTCGAGGTGCAGCAGCGTGGCCATGAGGGTCTCCATGGGTGGGGAATGGGCGGATTCGTTCGTACCTATGAATAACACAGTAGCTTACTTTTTATTAGGTACTCATGAGTCCGCAGTACCCTGGGGGCATGGAGGGAAGCTGCGGGGACCCGTGCAAGCCGGCCGACGTGGGGATGACGCGTGTCTTTGAGCTGTTCGGCAAGCGGTGGACCGGGCTGATCGTGTCCGTCCTTCTGCAACGCGCCGTGCACTTCGCGGAGTTGAGGCGGGCGATCCCCGGCATCAGCGAACGCATGCTGTCCGACCGGCTGACGGAGCTGGCGGCGGCGGGGCTGCTCGTGCGCGAAGTCGAGGAAGGACCGCCGCTGCGGGTCGCGTACCGGCTCACGGAGGCGGGGGCGGCGATGGAGCCGGCGCTGCGGGAACTGGGGCGGTGGGCCGAGAAACATCTGGCGGGCGAGAGCGGCTGCCCGGAGCGGGATTAGGGGGTTATCCACAGGGGGAGCGGTCGTCGGGGCGCGGCTGTACCGTCGTGGGCAGTTGATGTTGATCGAGTACGGGGGAGGCGGCGCGCCATGGGTGAGGTCGGTTCGGTGGTGACGGACGAGCGCATTCCGGTGGTGCCGGGCTTCGCGCGGCGCGAGACGCCGGGCGGTGCGGGGAGCACGCCGAAGGACGCGGGGAGGGCGCTCCGGGAGCGGGTGCCGAGGTCTTCGCACGACTCGCTGGTGCTGTCGGCCTCGCGGCCGGACGCGGTGCGGGCCGTCGAGGAGTCGAGCCGCGACCGGGTGCCCGAGCTGGCGCCGCTGCGGGTGGGCCGCATGGCCGCGACGCCCTTCGCGTTTCTGCGGGGCGCGGCAGGACTGATGGCGTACGACCTGGTGGGGACGCCCGTGACGGGCGCGGGCGCGCAGATCTGCGGTGACGCGCACGCGGCGAACTTCGGGTTGTACGGGGACGCGCGAGGCCGCCTCGTCATCGATCTGAACGACTTCGACGAGACGGTGGTCGGCCCCTGGGAGTGGGACGTCAAACGGCTCGCCACCTCGCTGGTGCTCGCCGGGCGTGAGGCCGGCGCCGACGAGGAGACGTGCCGGCGCGGCGCTCAGGACGCGGTGGGCGCGTATCGGCGCACGATGCGGCTGCTGTCGAAGCTGTCGGCCCTGGACGCGTGGAACGCGATCGCCGACGAGGAGCTCGTCTCCCACACGGACGCGCGCGACCTGGTGGGGACGTTGGAGCGGGTGTCGGAGAAGGCGCGCAAGAACACGAGCGCGCGGTTCGCCGCCAGGTCGACCGAGGTCGTGGACGGCGACGGAAACGGTGACGGGGCCGGCGACGGGGCCGGGAGCGCGGGCGCGACGGCGCAGCGGCGCTTCGTCGACGCGCCGCCGGTGCTGCGCCGGGTGCCGGACGAGGAGGCCGCGGCGGTCGCGGCGGCGCTGGGTGAGTACGTGGGCACGCTCTCGGAGGACCGGCTGCCGCTGCTCGCGCGGTACGCGATCCACGATGTGGCGTTCCGGGTGGTCGGCACGGGCAGTGTCGGTACGCGGTCGTACGTGGTGCTGCTGCTGGACCACCGGGGCGAGCCGCTGGTGCTTCAGGTGAAGGAGGCGCGGGCGTCGGCGCTGCTGCCGTTCGTGGAGGCCGCGGGGTTCGAGACGCCGGGTGTGGAGCACGAGGGGCGCCGGGTGGTGCTCGGGCAGAAGCGGATGCAGGTCGTCAGCGACAACCTGCTGGGCTGGACGACGGTGGCCGGCAGGCCCTATCAGGTACGGCAGTTCAGGAACCGCAAGGGGAGTGTGGATCCGGCCGCGCTCCCGGCCGACCAGGTCGACGACTACGCGCGGATGACCGGCGCGCTGCTGGCCAGGGCGCACGCGCACAGCGTGGACCCGCGGCTCGTCGCGGCCTACTGCGGCAAGAACGAGCAGCTGGACGAGGCGGTCGCGGCTTTCGCCGTCGCGTACGCGGACCGGACCGAGGCGGATCACGCGGAGCTGGTGACGGCAGTCAGGAGCGGACGGATAGCCGCCGAGCTCGGGGTGTGACGGCGGCGGGAATCGGGGCGGGGCCCGGGATCCGCGGGGCGTACCGGGGTCGTGCGACCAGGGATGTGAAGGAGTGGGGTGCGTTCGCCCGTAGGCTGGACGGGTGACGCAGGACGCCTTCGGGGAGCCGACGATCCGTAACGACGACGAGCAGGACGTGCCAGACGTGCCGGATGCGACGACGGATGCCGCCGAGGACGCGGACGCCACGAAGGGCGTCGGGGAGGCGTCGGGTGCGGCGGACGGGGGCGCCGGGGCGGCGCCGGGGCCCGAGCGGCCGGAGGCGCGGCTGGAGCGGGCCGTGCGGGCCGCCGAGCAGGCGTTGATCGAGTTCGAGATCGCGCTGGAGACGTTCCGGGTCGAGGTGGAGAACTTCTCCCGGCTGCATCACCAGCGGCTCGGCCCCATGTACGCGCGGCTGGACGAGCTCGACGCGATGATCGCCGAGGCCCGCGCGTCCCGGTCGGGCGACCCCGAGGATCTGCGCAAGGCGCGTGAGGCACGGGCGATGGTGCAGCCGATGCCGGGGATCGAGGAGCTGTTCCACGACTGGCTCGACTCCGACGGTCTGTCGCCGGAGGCCGCGGCGATGCTGACCGACCAGCCCGTGCAGCCTCCCAAGCGGGTGCGGCCGGCCGACGAGGTGCGCAAGCTCTACCGTGACCTGGCCCGCAAGGCACACCCGGATCTGGCGCAGGACGACATCGAGCGGGCCCGGCGGGACGAGTTCATCACCCGTGTGAACGCGGCCTACGGACGCGGGGACGAGGCGCTGCTCAGGCAGCTCGCCGAGGAGTGGGCGGCGGGGCCCGCGCCCAAGGAGCCGCGCCTGAGCGAGAGCGAGGAGCTCTACGCCCGGCTGGAGTGGCTGGCCCAGCGCAAGGAGATGCTGACGCTCGTGGCGAAGGAGCTGGAGCAGAGCGCTATCGGCGCGATGCTTCAGATGGCGCCCGACGACCCCGACCGGCTGCTGGAGGAGATCGCCGAGCAGCTGCTGGCCGAGGTTTCGGGACGCGAGTCCGAACTGGCCAGGTTGGTGCAGAGCTAACGCGTCCCGTACGCGAGGCTGTACCTGTCGCACCCGCCGTACCTGTCGCACCGGCGGACACACACGTAAGAGAGAAGGCACATCACATGAGTTTCGCCCAGCTGCCCGCAGTGGATGTCGCGGGAGTGCCGTCCGACGGTCTGGTGCTCGACGTCCGTGAGGACGACGAATGGGCGGCGGGCCATGTCGAGGGCGCGCTGCACATCCCGATGAGCGATTTCGTGGCGCGCTTCGGTGAGGTGACCGAGGCGGTGGCCGACGGGCGCAAGGCCTTCGTCATGTGCCGGGTCGGTGGCCGGTCCGCGCAGGTCACCCAGTATCTGGTGCAGCAGGGCATCGACGCGGCGAACATCGAGGGCGGGATGCAGGCCTGGGACGGCGCGGGGCGCCCGATGGTCACCGACAACGGCAACCCGGCGTTCGTCCTCTGACAAGCCGTCACCGGCGCGACCTCGGCGTCCCGTTGACCCGGCTCGCCTCGGTGGGCAGGGCCGTCCCGGCCGCCGGGCGTGAAAAGCAGGTTCGCTTCGGCCACTGCTGGTTCGCCGAAGTGCGTACGCGGACAGGGCGTCCGGAGGTCGTACGTCTGCCGTCTGCCGTGGGGTGCCGGGTCCGTATCCGCTGCCGTGCGCGGTGAGGACGACCATCCGTGTATCGCGCAGCAGGCTCCTTCGGCTGCGTGGCCTCGACCCGGCCGTGCTCGGACCACCGGTCGACGGGCCCGCCCGCTGACGGCAGGCGGGCGGGCCCGGTGGCGCGGTGGCCGCTGTCAGCGGTCGAAGTCCAACTCGACCTCGGCGGTGGCCGGGTGGGACTGGCAGGCCAGTACGTAACCCGCTTCCGTCTCCTCGGGCTCCAGGGCGAAGTTGCGGTCCATCCGTACCTCGCCCGAGACGAGGAAGGCCCGGCACGTCCCGCAGACGCCGCCCTTGCACGCGTACGGAGCGTCCGCCCGGCTGCGCAGCACGGTCTCCAGAAGGGAGTCCCCCTCGCGGACGGGCCAGCTGCCGGAACGGCCGTCGAGCGTCGCGGTGAGCGTGCCTCCGGCGGGGGTGCCCGAGGTGGCGGCGGGTGTGGCCGCGCCCAGCGCGCCGTCGTCCACATGGAAGATCTCCTGGTGGATCACCGTCCGGCGGACGCCGAGGTCGCGCAGCGCCCGCTCCGCCCCCTTGACCAGACCGAGCGGGCCGCACAGGAACCAGCCGTCGACACCGCCCACCGGGAGCAGCGCGGGCAGCAACCGCGCCAGACGCTCCTCGTCCAGCCGGCCCGAGGGAAGCCCGGCCTGCTGTTCCTCCCTGGACACGACCGTGACCAGCTGGAAGCGGTCCGGATAACGGTCCTTGAGGTCGGCGACCTCCTCCAGGAACATCGTCGAAGCCACCGTGCGGTCGCTGCGGATCAGACAGAACCGGGCGTCCGGCTCCCGCGCCAGGAGCGTCGAGGCGATCGACAGCACCGGGGTGATGCCGCTGCCGCCGACGATCGCGGCGAAGTGCCCGGCGCGCGGCGCGAGCAGGAAGCGGCCGGTCGGCTCCATGACGTCGACCGTGTCGCCCACGGCGAGTTCCTTGAGGGCGTACGTCGAGAACTCGCCGCCCTCGACCAGCCGGATACCCACCCGCAGCACGGGGCGCTCGCCGGCGGGGGCGCAGATCGAGTACGTACGGCGGATCTCCTCGCCGTCCACGACGCGGCGCAGCGCGATGTGCTGACCCGGTGTGTGCCGGAACGTCTCGTCGAGCTCGGGCGGCACGGCGAAGGTGACGGTCACCGAGTCGTCCGTGAGCCGCTCGACCTCGCTGACGCGGAGCGGATGGAACATCTACAACTCCTTGAAGTGGTCGAACGGTTCACGACAGGCCGAGCAGCGGCGCAGCGCCTTGCACGCGGTGGAGGAGAACCTGCTCAGCAGCTCGGTGTCCGTCGAGCCGCAGTGCGGGCAGCGGATGGCGAGGGTGAGCGGCACCGGTCCGTCCGTGCTGTGCGGGCGGGGCGGGGCGATGCCGAACTCCGCGAGTTTGCGGCGGCCTTCGGCGCTGATGTCGTCCGTCGACCAGGCGGGGGAGAGCACCGTGACGACGGAGACGTCCGGTATGCCGTTCTCGTGGAGCACGCGCTCGATGTCCGAGGACATCGCCTCGATCGCCGGGCAGCCGGTGTAGGTCGGGGTCAGTTCGACCTCGACCCGGCCGGGGCCGAAGACATGGACGGCTCGCAGCACGCCCAGCTCCGCCAGCGTCACCACCGGCAGCTCGGGGTCGGGCACGGAGCCGGCGAGCGCGCGCAGTTCGCGCTCCAGCGCGGTCGCCTCGCTCGTCCCGGTCACCATGACGCCCCCGGGTGGCTGCGGTGCAGGTGCTGCATCTCGGCGAGCATGCGGCCGAACGACTCGGTGTGCAGGCCCTGTCTGCCCGCGCCCGCCGCCCATGCCCCGGAGCGTGGTCCGTCGGGCACCGTCAGCGTCGCGCGCTCCAGCACGGCGGTGATGGAGGTGAGCCAACGCTCCTCCAGCTCCCGCTCGTTGACCCCGTCCAGCCCGTCGCCGTCGCCGATGGGCTCGAACATCTCGCCGGTGAACCGCCACAGCGCCGTACAGGCCCGCTGCATCCGCTCATGGCTCTCGGCGGTGCCGTCACCGAGCCGCAGTGTCCACTGCTCGGCGTGGTCCTGGTGGTAGTCGACTTCCTTCACGGCCTTGGCGGCGAGTGCGGCGAAGGGCCCGTCGCCGGTCGCCAACCGGCCGTACAGCAGCCGCTGGTAGGTGGAGAAGTAGAGCTGGCGGGCGATCGAGTGCGCGAAGTCGCCGTTGGGCTGCTCGACCAGCTGGAGGTTGCGGAAGGCACGCTCCTCGCGCAGATAGGCCAGCTCGTCCTCGTCCCCCACCGACGAGTACAGGATCCGGGCCTGGCCCAGCAGATCCAGCGCGATGTTGGCGAGGGCCACGTCCTCTTCCAGCTCGGGCGCGTGTCCCGCCCACTCCCCCAGCCGGTGCGACAGGATCAGCGCGTCGTCGGCGAGGGCGAGGGCCGCGGTCCGGGCTCCCGTGTCCGTAGGGGCGCTCACAGGTGACGCACCCCCTCCGGGATCTCGTAGAACGTCGGGTGCCGGTACGGCTTGTCGCCGGCCGGCTCGAAGAACGAGTCCTTCTCGTCCGGCGAGGACGCCGTGATCGAGGCGGAGGGGACCACCCAGATCGACACGCCCTCGCTGCGCCGGGTGTAGAGATCGCGCGCGTTGCGCAGGGCCATCTCCGCGTCCGGGGCGTGCAGGCTTCCGGCGTGCGTGTGCGAGAGCCCCCGCCGGGAGCGCACGAACACCTCCCACAGAGGCCACTGGGTCGAACCGCTCATGCCGTCGCCTCTTTCTCCGCGCCGATGCCGTTGGTGCCGTTGGTGGCGTCGATGACGGGGGTGTCGCCGGTGCCGCCGCTGTGCTTCGCCGCGTACGCCGTCGCCGCCTCGCGTACCCAGGCGCCTTCCTCGTGGGCACGGCGCCGCTGGCTGATCCGCTGTTCGTTGCAGGGGCCGTTGCCCTTCAGGACCTCGCGGAACTCGTTCCAGTCGATCGCCCCGAAGTCGTGCTGTCCCCGCTCCTCGTTCCACTTCAGGGCCGGGTCGGGGAGCGTGAGACCGAGCGCCTCGGCCTGGGGGACACAGATGTCCACGAACCGCTGCCGCAGTTCGTCGTTCGAGTGCCGCTTGATCTTCCAGATCATCGACTGCGCGGAGTGCGCCGACTCGTCGTCCGGCGGGCCGAACATCATCAGTGAGGGCCACCACCAGCGATTCACCGCGTCCTGCGCCATCTCGTGCTGCGCGGGGGTGCCACGGCTGAGGGCGAGCAGCGACTCGTACCCCTGGCGCTGGTGGAAGGACTCCTCCTTGCAGATACGGACCATCGCGCGGGCGTACGGCCCGTACGAGCAGCGGCAGAGCGGGACCTGGTTGGTGATCGCGGCGCCGTCCACCAGCCAGCCGATGGCGCCGACGTCCGCCCAGGTCAGCGTCGGATAGTTGAAGATCGAGGAATACTTCTGGCGGCCGGTGTGGAGCTTGTCGAGCAGCTCGTCCCGGCTCGTGCCCAGCGTCTCCGCCGCGCTGTAGAGATACAGCCCGTGCCCCGCCTCGTCCTGCACCTTGGCCATCAGGATCGCCTTGCGCCGCAGCGAGGGCGCGCGCGTGATCCAGTTGGCCTCCGGCTGCATGCCGATGATTTCCGAGTGGGCGTGCTGGGCCATCTGGCGGACGAGCGATGCGCGGTAGGCCTCCGGCATCCAGTCGCGGGGCTCGATGCGCTCGTCGGCGGCCACGGCGGTGTCGAACGCCGCCTCGTGTGCCTCGGCCGTCGTCTCCATCGTCGCCTCCACAGACGTCCCCGCGGTCACTGCCGTCATCCGGGCCCCCTACCGACCGATCGTTCGGTTCATTGACTTCAATGGTCGGTCGGCGGCCCGTAGGGTGTCAACCCTGTGGATAACCGACTGTGGAAAGACGGGGATCGGGGCGGATGGATTCGTACGACGACAAGGGTGAGAATCCGGAGCCACCACCGGGTCCACCACCGGAGCCACCGCCCGGTCCCTCACGGGGGATAGCAGGGCTCTCCTTCCCGTACCAAGTGGTTGCCGCGCTCGCTCTCGCGGTCGTCGGACTGGTCGCCGTGGGCCATGTGGCCATGGTGTTCCTGCACGTCGCGCCCGACAACACGGTCTCCAAGAAGTACGGCGCCCAGGTGGGCGACTGGGTCTTTCCGGAGTTCGAGCAGAACTGGAAACTCTTCGCGCCCAACCCGCTCCAGCAGAACATCGCCGTCGAGGTGCGCGCCGAGGTGGACACGGCGGACGGATCGCGCGGTACGACCGACTGGATCAATCTGACCGCCGAGGACGGCGCGGCCATCCGCGGCAACCCCCTCCCCAGCCATGTCGACCAGAACGAGCTGCGCCGGGGCTGGGACTTCTTCGTCAACTCCCACGACGACGAGGCCCGTCCCGTCGGTCTGCGCGGACAGCTCTCCGAGAGCTACATACGCCGGATAGTCATGCTGCGCCTGGAGGCGCACGATCTCGGCGGCCCCGTCGAACGTTTCCAGGTCAGGTCCGCCACCCGCTTCGTCGAGGCGCCCCCGTGGAGTGACGAGAAGATCAACACGAAGCCTGCCTACCGCGTCTTCCCGTGGTGGACCGTGACTCCCGAGGACCTGTCCGACGGCGTACGGAACCAAGGCGTACGCGACCAAGGCGCGGGGAACGCCCTCGCGGGCACCGGCGACGTACCCGACGACGGCCGTACGGAGGCCCGCGGATGAGCCGCCCCGTCCGCCCAGTCCGCCCCGACCTCCCGGCACACGAGGAGCCCGTGGCACCCGTGGCACCGGTGGCACCGGTGGCGCCGGTGGCACCCGTCAGCCGCAAGGCCGCGCTCGCCCTCCAGCGCGTCACGTCCCGGGCCCTCGGCCCGCACCAGAGCGCCGTCGTCCGCATCGGCTTCGCCGCCACCTGGCTCCTCTTCCTGCTGCGTGAACTGCCGAACCGCCGCGAGCTGTACGGGCCCGGCAGCCCGTGGAGCTGGGACATGGCCCAGCAACTGATCGCGGGCAACGGCGCGTTCACCACGCTCATGTGGTCCGACAGCGGCGTCTGGTTCGAGATCGTGTACGCCGCCGCCGTACTGTCCAGCGCCCTGCTGATGATCGGCTGGCGCACCCGCACCATGTCCGTGCTCTTCATGGTGGGCGTGCTGTCCCTCCAGAACCGCAGCATCTTCATGGGCGACGGCGGCGACAACGTCATCCACCTGATGGCGATCTATCTGGTGCTCACCCGCTGCGGTCAGGTCTGGTCGCTGGACGCCCGCCGGGAGGCCCGCGCCGCGCGCGTCGTGGCGTCCGGCGGGACCGCGCCGGTGGACCGGGTCGGACCGCTCCTGTGGGTCGTGCTCGGCGTGGCCCTGCTGGGCACGCTGCTGGACAGGACCGGCGGAGAGTGGTGGGTGACGGCGCTGCTGTGGACGCTGTGGCTCTCCCAGGGGCTGTGGTGGGCGGTGAACCGTTACGCGCCGAGGAGCGAGCCGCGCGCGCTGCTGGACGTCATCGCGAACCTCACGCACAACGCCGCGTTCGCCGTGATCATGGTGGAGGTCTGCCTGATCTACGCCACGGCCGGCTGGTACAAGATCCAGGGCTCGCGCTGGCAGGACGGCACCGCGCTGTACTACCCGCTGCACCTGGACTACTTCGCCCCCTGGCCCGCCCTCTCCGACATCCTGGCGTCCAGCGGCGTGATCGTGCTGCTGCTGACGTACGGCACCGTCATGGTGCAGGTCGCGTTCCCGTTCACACTCTTCAACCGGCGCGTCAAGAACGTCCTGCTGGTGGCCATGATCCTGGAGCACGCGGGCATCGCCGTCCTGCTCGGGCTGCCGTTCTTCTCGCTCGCGATGATCGCCGCCGACGCCGTCTTCCTGCCGACGGGCTTCCTGATGAAGCTCGGCGACGCGGCGACCACGGTGCGGCGACGGCTCACCGAGCGCCCGGCCCACGAGGGCGACGACGG
>NZ_JARJHW010000008.1:0-80577 GCF_040560175.1 Streptomyces panacea | reverse complement strand
GTGCTGGTCTCCAGGGGGCGTCGCGGGCCGGGCGGGACTTTGCGGACACCGACTGGGTCGTGTCTTCAAAGTAGCGCCGTCCGCCCGCAGGGCGGGGCCCGCGGCGTCCGGTGCGTGCGATCGCAAGGCGGAGGATCGCTCTCGTACTGGGCGTACTTGGGCGAGTCCGACAACGCGGCGAGCGTGCGTGTCAGGCGTCGCGGGCCGGGCGAGACTTTGAAGACACGGCCTAGGAGGCGTCGTCGCGTGCGGAGCCGTCCGCGATCGTCTCGTGGTGGCGGATCACCTCGGCGATGATGAAGTTCAGCAGCTTCTCGGCGAACGCGGGGTCGAGGCGGGCGCTCTCGGCGAGCTGTCGGAGCCGGGTGATCTGCCGGGATTCGCGGGCGGGGTCGGCGGGCGGCAGGTGGTGGGCGGCCTTGAGGACGCCGACCTGTTGGGTGCATTTGAACCGTTCGGCCAGCATATGCACGACGGCCGCGTCGATGTTGTCGATGCTGCCGCGGAGCCGGTCCAGCTCGTCCTGGACGGAGCGGTCGATGCCGCCGCCGTCGTCGTCCTTGTCACTCGTGGTCATGGTGCGGAAGCTTAGGGCCTGCGGCGCGTGGCACGCGGGGGCGTCTCGGGGGACGCGTCCCGGGGAGGGGTCGTCGTGATCGTCGGCGGGTGGTCGGGGTCCGGGACGCGGTCGCTCCAGCCGCCGGGGACGGTCCGGCCCTGGCGTTCCCGGAAGCGGATCGGCGCGGTGCCCACGCGGCGCGTGAACAGCCGGGAGAAGTACGCCGGATCGTCGTAGCCGACGCGGCGCGCGACGGCGGCGACGGGCAGTTCGGTGGTGGCGAGGAGTTCTTTGGCGCGGCCGAGTCTGATGCCCAGGAGATAGTCCTTGGGGCTGCAACCCGCGCCCCCGCGCACGGCGTTGCGCAGTTCGGCGGGGGTCATGCCGTGCCGGGCGGCGTGTTCGGCGACGGAGAGCGGCAGGAAGGCGTCGCGGGCGAGGGCCTGGAGGACCAGGTCGCCCTCGGCGTTGGTGTCGGCGCGGGCACGGCGCAGTTCGACGAGGAGTTCGTGGACGGCGGCGCCGGTCTCGACCTCCAGGAGCGGGTTGCCGCGCCGGGCGGCGCGGACGATGCGGCCGACGGCGGTGCGTGCGGTGGCCGCGTCGGAGAGGGGGACGACGGGGCGGTCCGTCTCGATGTAGCCGAGTTCGGTGTACGTGGCGGTGGCGGGGCCGGTGAAGTCGACGAAGCTCTCGTCCCAGCCGGTCTCGGGGTCGGCGCCGTAGTGGTGCGGTACGCCGGGGAGCAGCCAGAGCAGCGCGGGCGCGGTGACGGTGGTGCGGCGGCCTTCGGGGTCGCGGTACCAGCCGCCGCCCGCGCCGATGAGGACGGCGACGTGGTGGTCGAGGACGCGGGGTCCGACGGTCGGCAGCCGGCCGTGCTGGAGGCCGACGCCGAGGCAGACGAGGCCGAGGCGGTGGTGGACGGGGCTGGGCGTGAAGTACCGCATCCAGGTGTGGTACATCCGCTTCCGCCCTCCTCTCCGGCCGCTTCCGGCCGCTGTCGGCCGGCTCGGCTCAGCTCCGCGTGCCCGGTACGTCCATGCTCCGCCGATCTTTGTCCATGGACCCGCCCCTGGCCAGGGGGTGAGGGTGGCCCCTGGGGCAGGATCGAACCGAAGGGCGGCGGCCGTGGCCGAATTCACTGTAGGTGACCGGGATTTCCTGGTGGACGGCCGGCCGGTGCGGCTCCTGTCGGGGGCGCTGCACTATTTCCGGGTCCACGAGGAGCTGTGGCCGCACCGGCTGCGGATGCTGCGCGCGATGGGCCTGAACTGTGTGGAGACGTACGTCCCCTGGAATCTGCACGAGCCCGCGCCGGGCCGTTACGCGGACGTGGAGGCGCTGGGCCGGTTCCTGGACGCGGCGGACGAGGCGGGGCTGTGGGCGATCGTGCGGCCGGGCCCGTACATCTGCGCGGAGTGGGACAACGGCGGGCTGCCGCACTGGCTGACGGCGGCGGTGGGCGCGCGCGTACGGACCAGCGATCCGGAGTATCTGGCCTCGGTGGAGCGGTGGTTCGGCCGTCTCCTGCCGCAGGTCGTCTCCCGCCAGATCGACCGCGGCGGCCCGGTGATCATGGTGCAGGTCGAGAACGAGTACGGGAGTTACGGCTCCGACCTGCCGTACCTCTCGGCTCTGGCCGCGCTGCTCCGTACCCGCGGCATCGACGTGCCGCTGTTCACCTCCGACGGCCCGGAGGACCACATGCTGACGGGTGGCTCGGTGCCCGGTGTGCTGGCGACGGTGAACTTCGGCTCGGCGGCGCGCGCGGCGTTCGAGACGCTGCGTGAGCACCGGTCCGGGGGTCCGCTGATGTGTATGGAGTTCTGGTGCGGCTGGTTCGACAACTGGGGCGCCGGGCATGTGGTGCGCGATCCGGCGGACGCGGCGGGGACGCTGCGGGAGATCCTGGAGTGCGGGGCGTCGGTGAACATCTACATGGCGCACGGGGGCACGAACTTCGCGGGCCGGGCGGGCGCCAATCGGACCGGCGCGCTGCACGACGGTGTGCTGGAGCCGGACGTGACGTCGTACGACTACGACGCGCCGGTGGACGAGGCGGGGCGGCCCACGGAGAAGTTCTGGCTGTTCCGGGAGGTCCTGGCGGGCTACGGGGAGGGGCCGCTGCCCGATGTACCGACGGCGCCGCCCGTGCTGGGTGACGGGCCGGTACGCGCGGAGCTGGACGTGTGGGCGCCGCTGGACGAGGTGATCGACGCGCTCGGCGGGCCGGAGACGCGGACGCCGATGCCGCCGTCCTTCGAGGAACTGGGCGTGGACCGGGGGCTGGTGCGCTACCGGGTGGCGGTGCCGGGTCCCCGGCGGCCGTATCCGCTCACGCTGGCGGGGCTGCGTGATCTGGCGGTGGTCCAGGTCGACGGGGTCCGGGCGGGGGTGCTGCGTGAGGAGGACCCGGTGCTGGCGGAGCCGGTGGCCGGGCCGGCGGTGGTCGAGGCGTGGGTGGAGTCGCTGGGACGGGTCAACTACGGGCCGCGCACGGGTGAGCCGAAGGGGATCACGGGCGGTTTCCTGCACGAGCGGCAGTATCTGCACGGGGTACGGGCGCGGGGGCTGCGGCTGGACGCCTTCGACGACGCGGCGGCGGTCGCGGCCCTGCCGTTCCGCGCCCCGTCCTGGCCGGGGGCGCGGGGCCTGTACCGGGGTTCGTTCGACATCGCCTCCCCCGGTGACGCCCGGCTCTGGCTGCCGGGCTGGACGCGTGGCTTCGTCTGGGTCAACGGCCGCTGTCTGGGCCGCTACTGGGCGGTGGGCCCGCAGGAGTCGCTGTATGTGCCGGGGCCGGTGCTGCGCGCGGGGCGCAACGAGCTGTGGGTGCTGGAGCTGGAGGGCGCGGGCGAGGGGCATGTACGGCTGGCGTGAAGGCCCCTGACGGGCGGGCCCGTGCGGGCCCGCCCGGCGGCCACGTGGCTGCCGGGCGGCCACGCCCTGCTACACCTCGCGGACCTCGAAGGCGTCGAGTACGAACTCCGCCGTGCCGTCGTCCCCCACCTTGCGCAGTCCCACCCACGCCTCCCCCTCGTCCGGGGCGGTGAACTCGTAGCTCAGGACGGTCGGTTCGGTCGCGACGGGCAGTCCCGTACGCGACAGCTCCCGCTCCCCCGGCTCGTCCACGGCGGTGATCCAGGCGTACTGTCCGGCCTTCTCGTTCTCGTGGCGGAAGGTGACGCGGTAGCGCGTGCCCGGTTCGAAGCGGACGGTGTGCGGCACCGTGCGGTACACCAGCCCGTCGTTCTCGCCGCGTGACTTGAGCGATTCGGTGCCGTCGATGACATCGTCGATCGCCTTGCCGTTCCAGCCGCGCTGGGTGAACGGCGCGTGCCGCTGGGCGACATGGGTGCGGGGGTCGGTGACGCCGCCCGCGTCGCCCTTCACGAAGACGCCCCAGCCCTGCGGGACGTGCTGGAAGTCCTCGAAGACCAGCGCGCCCGGCCGGCTGGAGCGATGCGCGGCGACGACGCGTACGTTGTCAAAGCGCACGCGTGCCTCGCCCGCCTCCGCCGTCAGCCCGAGGTCGACGGGGCCGCCCCGCTCGGGGACGGTGAAGTGGGTGAACATCCTTTGGAAGCGGGTGCCGTGCTTGCGGTCGGCGGCCACGTGGTTGCCCGCCGTGGAGGTCTCGGTCCAGTTGACCGCCGTCACTCCGTCGGACGTGCGGACCTCAAGGGCCGCCCGGCGCCGCTCCCCCGGCGTCTTCCCGACCTCGACCTGTACGGACGCGGCGTACGTGCCCGGTGCGAGGCGTTCGAGGCGCTGTCCTATGTCCCAGGTGGTGCCGGTGCCTGGCTTGTCGTACACGGTGTTGGTCTCGATCGCGCCGCCGAGCCGGTCGTGCGCCACGACGGCGTACGCGCAGCCGGCCGCCGCTCTTTCGGGGGTGTCGGGGGTGACCCGGACGAGGGTGTCGCCGCTCCTGGCCTTGTCGATCTCGACGCGGGCGGCCAGCAGTGTCGCGCCGCTCTGGTCGCTCCGTACGGAGAGCAGGGCGAGTTCGGGCAGTTCCAGTGTGCCGACGCGCAGGGCCTCGGTGTCCGTGACGCGGGTGACGCGCCAGTCGACGCGCCATCCGTGGACGGCGATCTCGACGTCGATCCGGGTGCCGCCGTCGAAGGTGAGGGTGTACGAGATCCGGCCACGTCCGGCCGGCCGGGTGGTGACGCGTGGGGTGTGCGGCTTCCCGTCGAGAAGGACGCCGGTGACGGTGGCGCTCTGCCCGTGCAGGACGGAGCGGGTGCCGCGGTCGGTGTACGACACGACGCGCGGGAAGCCGCTGTCGACGCGGACCTCCAGCTCGCGGGAGCGCAGGACCCTCTCGCGGGTGCCGGGGGCGGGCGCGGTGGCGGCGGGTGCCCCCGTACCGGCCGCGAAGGCGCCGCCCGGAGCGGCGAGGACGGCGCCCGCCCCCGCGAGCGCGGTGGCGGCCACGACGGTTCTGCGGCGGGGGCCTCGGTGTGCTGCGTGTGCGTACACGGAGCTCCTCTTCGTCCACGGTGTTCCGTGCACGTCAATCTGCGTCGCGAGGAGCGGGTGCGCCCATGGACAAAGGCGGGACAGGTCTTGGACTAACGCGCCGACGGCGTGTCCGTGACCTGTCCCGCCCCCGCGGGTCACACGTTCAGGTGGGACGGGTCAGAGAGTGGAGGCGGCCGACGCGATGGCGGAGGCGAAGGTGGAGACCTCGGTGTAGACGCCGGGGTAGTTGGGCCGGGCGCAGCCGTTGCCCCAGCTCACGATGCCGACCTGGATGAAGGCGCCGGCGTTGTCCTTGCGGAACATCGGGCCGCCGGAGTCACCCTGGCAGGTGTCCGTGCCGCCGGCGGCGAAGCCGGCGCAGATCTCTTCGGAGGCGATGATCTGGCCGCCGTAGGAGGAGTTGCAGCTGGCGTCGGAGACGAACGGGACGGTGGCCTTGAGGAGGTAGCGCTGCTGGGCGCCGCCCTCGGTGGCCGCACCCCAGCCGGCGACGGTGAAGTTGCCGCTGTTGTACGCCGTGGTGGTGGCGATCTTCAGGGTCGGCAGGTTGATGGGCGTGGCGAGCTTGATGAGCGCCCAGTCCTTGCCCGTGCCGTTGTAGCCGGGGGCCTGGAGGACCTTGGTGGAGCGGACCTTGATGGCGCTGGTGCTCTGGAGGTCCACGACACCGGCGGTGGCGGTGATGCTGGTGTTGTTGCCCGATCCGCTCACACAGTGGGCCGCGGTGAGCACGACGGTGGGCGAGTACAGCGAGCCGCCACAGCCCATGGAGAGACGGACCATGAAGGGGAACTCACCCTGCGCGGCGCGGGTGCCGCCGACGACGGGAGGCGCGAGGGGGGCGGCGGCCTGCGTCTTGGGCGCGTCCGGCACGGGCGCGGCGTGGGCGGTGGTCTGGAGGCTGATGGCGGCGAGCATGACAGCGCCGGCGGCGACGCATCTCTTGAGGACACCCTGAATGCTCAACGGTCTGCCTTTCGTGGGGGCTTGAGGGATGTGCTCCTGTAGGACACACGGGTCGACGCGCGTTGCGCGACGTTGGCATGAGCCCGACAGGAACGCGATCCGGATTATCCGGAGGGCAGGAGCGGCCCCACAAGATACGAATCTCGGCCAACCGAACGGTCGGCCTCCGGTCGCCGTCCGGCCACCGAACACCGGAACGCCCCCTCACCCCCGGCCGCCGCGCGAGCGCCCACCGACAAGGCGCCCACACGGGCGAAAGCCGGGCGGCCCCGGCGAGTGAGCCCGAAGAAAGGAGGGGTGGGTCCCGGACCGACCGGTCCGGAACCCACCCCTCCTGATGATGCGTGTCACCTCACGCGCTCAGTACGCCATCCTGGGCGCGCCGCACGTGGGCGACCCCCTCGCCGGGGGCGACGGGGCGTCAGAGACCCGCCGCTGCCGACCGGATGTCGGCGGCGAAGGTGGAGACCTCGGTGTAGACGCCCGGGAAGCCGGGCTGCGCGCAGCCCTGGCCCCAGCTCACGACGCCGACCTGGATCCAGCCGCCCGCGCCGTTGTCACGGAACATCGGGCCGCCGGAGTCGCCCTGGCAGGTGTCGACCCCGCCCTCGTCGACGAAGCCGGCGCAGATCTCCTCGGACGGGACGAGGCTGCTGCCGTACGCGCCCTCGCAGTCCGCGTCGGAGACGAACGGGACGTTGGCCTTGAGCATGTACCGCTCCTGGGCACCGCCCTCGGTCGCCGCACCCCAGCCGGCGACGGTGAACTCGCCGTTGTTGAACGAGTCGTCGGTGGCTATGTCGAGCGTGGGCAGGTCGATCGGCTCGGCGAGCTTGATCAGCGCCCAGTCCTTGCCGGTGCCGTTGTAGCCGGGAGCCTGCAGGATCTCGGTCGAGTTGACCTCGATGGCGTCCGGGCTCTGGAGGTCCACGACGCCCGCCGTGGCGGTGATGCTCGTGTCGGGACCGGAGCCGTCCACGCAGTGGGCGGCGGTCAGGACGATGTCCTGCTCGTAGAGCGCGCCGCCGCAGCCCATGGAGAGGCGGACCATGAAGGGGAATTCACCCTGCTCGGCGGGGGTGCCGCCGACGACCGGCGGAGCAGGGGTGGGGGCGGCCGACGCGGTGGTGGGCCCCAGGCTGACACCGGCGATGACGACCGCGCCGACGACAGCACATCTCTTGAGGGCACGCAGGAAGCTCAACTGACTGCCTTTCGTGGGGGGAAACAGTGCGTTTGCTGGTCTTGCGTGGGGCTGTCGTGCGTGAAGCTGTGCACGAATGACGCTCAGCACGTGGGGGTGCCGTACGCATGGCGAAGCCGACCGACGACCGACAGAACGAAGATCGCCCGCATCCGCCCGCCACAGCGTGATCCGGATTATGGGGAAGAAATCAGCCGTGGCACAAGATGTAAGTTTCGGCCAACCGGACGGTCGGGCCTCGTCCGGCGTCCGGCGACCGGGGTACGGCGTCCGCCGAGCGGTCCGCGAAGTGGCCTGTCGCCGCCCCCGCCGGCCCGCCCGCCGGGAGCCCGCCGCCGTACAGTTGAGGACGGTCGACCGTCCTACGAAGGGGTAGTGGCGTGACGGACAGAGGCGCGACGAACGGCAGCCCGGTCGTACACGGCTATCCGCATCTCGACACCGCGCGGGCCGCCATCACGGCGCTCTACCGGCGCCTGTCGGACGACGGCGTCCGGCAGTACGACACCAGCGTCGCGCCCGCCGATGTCGCCTTCGCCGATCACGACGACCTCCATCTCGGGGTGCAGCGGGTCGCCCGCGCGCTGGTGCAGCAGCTGCATCTGCCGGACGCCCGGATGATCGTCAGCTTCCGCGAGATGGAGCACGCGGCGAGCGTCGAGCTGACGGCGGGGCCGGAGTACTTCATCGAGCTCAACGACCGCTTCCGGACGCACCGCAGGGACATCGGCGCCGCGCTCGCGCACGAGATCACCCATGTGCTGCTGCACCGGCTCGGGCTGAGCTTCCCCGGCACCCGCGACAACGAGATCCTGACCGACACCGTGACCACGTACCTGGGCGCGGGCTGGCTGCTGCTCGACGCGTTCCGGGAGGACCGGGACTCCAGCCAGAAGCTCGGCTATCTGACGCCGGAGGAGTTCGGCTACGTGCTGGCCAAGCGCGCCATCGTGTTCAACGAGGACCCGAGCATCTGGTTCACGAGCCCGCAGGGCTACACCGCGTACACGAAGGGCAAGGCCCAGGCCGTACGGGACGAGCAGCAGCCGCCGCTGACCACGGCGGGCTGGTCGGGCCGGCACCGCTACGCCAAGGACCGGCGTTACGCGCTGGACCACCCCGGCGAGCCGGGATCCGGGTCGGGGTCGGGGTCCGGCGACACGGGGCGCGCGTACGCCTTCGAGACGCTCGCCGACGGGCCCCGGGTGTCGTTCCCCTGCCCCACCTGCCATCAGCGCATCCGTGTTCCGGTCAGGGGCCGGGTGCGGGCACGGTGCCAGCTCTGTCACACCGTGCTCGACTGCGACACCTGAACTGCCGTCCCCCGAGGGGGACTTCACCGCAGGTGACAGATGGTCATCGACTTGTCGATTTGGCGTGAATGACCTTCCCGGGCGAAGGTCGAAGTATGACGAATGAGCGGACAGCGGTCTCCGACCTCGCGCGGGACGAACTGTTCTCGGCCGTGTACGAGGGCCGGGACGACGCCGTTGTCGCTCTGCTCCGCTCCGGCGTGCCCGCCGAGGCGACCGATCAGGACGGCCAGAGCGTGCTCTACGCCGCCGCGGTCAGCGACGAACCGGGCGCGGTCCGGCTGCTGCTGGCGGCGGGCGCCGATCCCGAGCGCGCGAGCGGACCCGACGGCGGCGACCTGCCGCTGTGCGGGGCCGCGTGCGGGGGTCATACGGAGGTGGTGGTGGCCCTGCTGGCGGCGGGCGCGAGCCCCGACCGGCGCGAGGCGTACGGCTTCACGGCGCTGGCCTGGGCCGTCGGGCAGGGCCACGCGGGCACGGTGGAGGCGCTGCTGGCGCACGGCGCGGACCCCGGCCTCCCGGGCCCCGGCGGCGGCGCCCCGGACGGCGAGCCGCCGCTGGTGACGGCCGCCCGGCGCGGCTCGCCGTCGACCGTGCGGGCCCTGCTGCGGCACGGGGCGGGCGCGCGTGAACAGGCGCTCGCCGAGGCACGGCGGTGGACCGCGCCGGAGGCGGTGGAGCACGAACTGCACGCCGAGCTCCTGCCGATGGCCGGCGAGGGGGACGAGATGGTGGTGCGCCGGATCGAGGAGGACGGCGGGGTGACGGTCGTCGTCGAGACGCTGAAGGACGGTGTGCCGGTCGCGAGCCTGGAGCGGCAGACCGGGCACGGGGCCATCGCCACGCTGCTGGAGGAGTCCCTGGGTGTCCGGACGCCGTTCGAGGAACTGGCGGATCGGGCGCTGCGGTGCGCGGTGCCGGACCGGGACGGCTGGCGGGAGCCGGTGGCCGCGCTGTGGCGACGGGGCGACGAGGAGTCGTTCCAGGCGGCGCTCGCCTGGTGCGCGAGTGACGAGCCGCCGCGTCGCGCCTTCGCGGCCGACGTACTCGCGCGTCTGGGCGCGGCGGACGGGAGCAGGCCGTTCGCGGCCCGTGCGCTGGCGCCGCTGCGGGAGTTGTGCGCGGGCGCGGACACCCCGGAGCTGATCGGCGCGTGCGTGACGGCGCTCGGGGAGCAGGGCGAGGTGGCCGGCCTGCCGGAGATCCTGCGGCACGCCGCCCATCCGGACGCGGGGATACGCCGCCGGGTGGCCGTGGCGCTGGCCGCCCTGGTACCGGGCGGTCACGAGGAGGGGGTCGGGGCGCTGACGGCGCTGAGCGCGGACCTGGACAACGCGGTGCGGGAGCGGGCGACGACGGCCCTGGCGGGGAGCGGCGCCGACACGCCCGCGGTCCGCGAGGCGCTGGCGGCCCGGCTGACGGATCCGGTGGCGGTCACGGCGGCCGAGGCGGCGCGGGGTCTCGTGGTGCGCCGGGATCCGCGGGCGGTGGACGCCCTGGCGCGCATGCTCGCCGTCGGGTCGGTGACGGGCCGCGCGCGCGAGACGGCGGCCGACGCGGTGCGCCGGCTGCCCGACGCCGCGGTCCGGCGCAGGCTGGAGGGGCTGCTGCCGCGCGGCCGGTGAGGCGCCGGCGGTATCAGAGCAGCCGCAGTACGCCCGGTGCGCGGTCGTCGATGATCTCCGTGAGCCAGTCGAAGACCGTGCTGCCGCGGCCGGCTTCCGCCTCGGCCAACTGCCCTCGCACCGAGGCCCTGTTGACCTCCGGCACGCGCGCCAGCCGGAGCCGGAGCTGCCGTGCCGTCTCCTCGTGGCCGAGCGCGCGGCGCGAGAGTTCGTGGTCGCGCCACTCGATGGCGAAGTCCCGGTCGTCCGGCGTCCCGTAGCCGCCGCCGAGGCAGTCGGCGAACGCGTCGAGATTACGGCCGAAGTAGCCGTCCGGGCCGTTCACGGCCTCGCCGATCACCTGCCAGAACCGCTCCAGGCCGGTGACCTCCGCCCCGGGGATCACATACGTCACAGTCATGGGGCGGAGGCTACCCGTCTGTTCGTCGTGCCGACGGTGGTGCGGGATCAGCAGCCGTGGTCGACGAGGTCGAAGGACGCGTAGTGGTCGGCGGTGTAGTAGTCCTGCTGCGTGTTACCGGTCACGATGCGGCGCGCGCCCCGGTCGGAGGAGCCCGGAGTCCTGACGGTGTACTCGTGGTAGTAGCCGGTGGACTGCTGCGGCAGGATGCCCTCGCGGTTCTGGAAGACCCCGTCGTCCTGCGGGTACGGGTAGGGCCCGCCCGCGTCGATCAGGTCGAGGGTGTCGTGCGCCTGGGACGGGAGGTCGGAGTAGCAGATGTCGCCGACCGCGAGCGGGGCGGCGGTGGCCGTGGTCGCGACCGTGCCGCCGACCAGGAGGGTGGACAGGAGGGCGGCGGCGCCGCCGATGAGGGCGATTCGTGGGGGGATTCGCATGCCCACATAATGACGCGCGTAGACGTGTGCACGTCAATGTCAAGTCGGTGGAGTTTTCGGGAAGTTAACCGGGCGGTACGGGCACGGCATCCGCCCGTCGTCGTCGGTTTGCCGCCGATACGTCGAGGGCCGGACGGGCTGTCGGCCCGTCCGGCCCTCGATGAACAAACAGCGTCGGCTACGCCGCGGTGCGACGACCGCCCTCGGCGCCGCGCTCCGGCGGCCGGCCACGACGACCGCCGCGGCTGCCGCGCCCGGAGCCACCGGCACCGGCCGCGCCCAGTCGGGCCCCGCCGCCGCCGCCCGAACCGGCGCCGTTGCTCCGCCGCGCCGGACGCGACGCGCGCGCCTTCTGCGGCTTCTGCACGGCGGCCTGCGGCACCTCGATGGTGATCGCGACCCCGGAGGGCTCGCGCGCACCGGTCAGCCGCGCCAGTTCCTCGTCGGTCGACTTCACGCTGGTGATCCGGGGGGCGATACCCGCGTCGGACATCAGCCGCGTCATGTCCCGCTTCTGCTCGGGCAGGACGAGCGTCACGACGCTGCCGGACTCGCCGGCGCGCGCGGTGCGCCCGCCGCGGTGCAGATAGTCCTTGTGGTCGACGGGCGGGTCGACGTTGACGACCAGGTCGAGATCGTCGACGTGGATGCCGCGCGCCGCGACGTTCGTCGCGACGAGCACGGTCACCAGCCCGGTCTTGAACTGGTCGAGCGTCCGGTTGCGCTGCGGCTGCGACCGGCCGCCGTGCAGGCCGGAGGCCCGTACACCGCTCGCCAGCAGCCGCTTGACCAGCCGGTCCACCGCCCGCTTGGTGTCCAGGAACAGCAGCACCCGGCCCTCGCGGGCCGCGATGCGCATCGTGACGGCCTTCTTGTCGGTCTCGTCCATCACGTGCAGGACGTGGTGCTCCATCGTCGTGACCGCGCCCTGCGAGGGGTCGACGGAGTGGACGACGGGGTCGGTCAGGTACTGCCGTACGAGCCGGTCGATGTTCTTGTCCAGCGTCGCGGAGAACAGCATCCGCTGTCCGTCCGGCCGCACCTGCTTCAGCAGCGCGGTGACCTGCGGCATGAAGCCCATGTCGGCCATCTGGTCGGCCTCGTCGAGGACGGTGATGGTGACCTGGTCCAGCCGGCAGTCGCCGCGCTCGATGAGGTCCTTGAGCCGGCCGGGCGTCGCCACGAGCACCTCGGCGCCCCGGCGAAGCTGTCCGGCCTGCTTGCTGATCGACAGACCGCCGACGACGGTCGCCATGCGCAGGTTCACGGCGGTGGCGTACGGGGTGAGGGCGTCGGTGACCTGCTGGGCCAGCTCGCGCGTCGGCACCAGCACCATCGCGTACGGCGCGCGCGGCTCGGCGCGGCGGCCGGCGAGACGGGCCAGCAGCGCGAGTCCGAAGGCGAGGGTCTTACCGGATCCGGTACGGCCCCGGCCGAGGATGTCGCGGCCCGCGAGGGAGTTCGGGAGGGTGGCGCCCTGGATCGGGAAGGGCTCGGTCACACCCAGTGAGGTGAGGGTCTTGAGCAGGGCCGCGGGCATGTCGAGCTCGTCGAACGCCTCGACGGCGGGCAGCGCGGGGGTGATGGTGTCCGGCAGCGTGAACTCCTGCGGGCGCGCGGCGCGGCGGACCGGCGCCTTCGCCGTGCCTTTCGCGGGGCTCTTCGCACGGGAGTTGACCGGGCGCTTGCCGGCCGGGCGGGGTGCGCGGGCGGGGCGTTCGGAGCGAGTCATTCGGTTAAAGAACCTTCCTGGGCCTGTGGACAGCACAAGCCGGGACCCGCACCGTGCAGGTGCGGGCCCCGGCTGCGAGGTACGCGTCCGGAAATTAGGCCGGGACGATGTTCTCCGCCTGCGGGCCCTTCTGGCCCTGCGTGACGTCGAACGAGACCTTCTGGCCCTCCTGGAGCTCACGGAAGCCCTGGGTGGCGATGTTCGAGTAGTGGGCGAAGACGTCGGCGCCGCCGCCGTCCTGCTCGATGAAGCCGAAGCCCTTTTCCGAGTTGAACCACTTCACGGTTCCAGTAGCCATGTCATTCTCCTAAAACAGGTGCAGAGACGAATCCGCACTTCACGGATTCCTCGTCGCCGCATTGAGCCCCATCCGGAGAAGCCGGCGAAAACAATAAAATGCGCCTGAGGAACATTCCCGTCAGGCGCACATAAAGTTCATGGGTACCAAAACTGCAACGCAGTCAGCCTAGCACGCCCGCGGGGCCGACGTGGGTCCGACACGCCCGGGGCCTATCGAACGGTGTACGGGCGGTGTCGTGGCCGGTCAGCCGCGGACGACGCCCCGCGCGCGGGCCGCGCCGAGCCACTGCGGGAATTCCGCGACAAGCCGGTCGTACAGGACGTCGTCCGGCACCTCGCACGGGTCGAGACCCGCGTGGAAGAAGCCCGCGTTGTCGACGGACCGCTTCTGCGGGACGGCCAACTCGTCAAGTTTCTTGAGGAAGTTGAACTGCGAACTGCGCTTGTCCCCGAAGCCGACGAACTGCCAGAACAGCGGAAGTTCGGCCGCCTTGCAGAGATAGCGCTCGGCGGCGACCTTGTCGGCGGGCCCGCCGTCGGTCTGGAAGACCACCAGCGCGGGCGCGGTGGACCCGCTGTCCAGATAGTGGTCGATCACCGCGTCCATGGCGAGGTGGTAGCTGGTCCTGCCCATGTGCCCGAGCCCGGCCACGATCCGGTCGATACGCCCGCGGTGCTCCGCGAGCGCGATGTCCGTCACGGCGTCGATGCCGGTGGAGAAGAACACGACGGGCACGACACCGTCGTCGTCCAGATTCGCCGAGAGGCCGAGCACCCGGTCGGCGAAGGCCTGGACTTGACCGTCCCGGTAGTACTCGCGCATCGATCCGGAGTGGTCCAGGACCAGATAGACGGCGGCGCGCTGCCCGCTCATCCCGTGCTTGCGCAGTGATACGCCCGCCGCCCGGTAGTGCTCGACGAGCGCGGGCGCGGTCTCCTCGACCTTGACGAGACTGATCGCGGGGCCTGCCGCGGAGTGCGCCGTGGTCATACGTGCCGCCGATCACTCGTACGGGGCGCGGGGGGTCCGTCGAGGCTACACATCATCAGAAACACATGCCACGGCGCCCGCCGTCGTCCGGTCGGGGACTGGCGGGCGCCGTGTCTTGCGGAGGGTCCAGGGGACGTCCCCCGGGCCGTCACCGCCCGTACGCCGTTGTACGGGACGTTCTCTTCTCCGTCAGACCGTGAGTGAGCGGTCCGTCGGACGGATCGGGGCGTGCAGATCGCTCGCCCCGGTCAGATAGCGGTCGACGCCGCGCGCCGCCGAACGGCCTTCAGCGATGGCCCACACGATCAGGGACTGGCCGCGACCCGCGTCACCGGCAACGTACACGCCGTCGACGTTGGTCGCGTAGTCGGCGTCCCGTGAGATGTTGCCGCGCGCGTCCAGTTCGAGGCCGAACTGGTCGACCAGGCCGTTCTCCCGGTCGGTACCGGTGAAGCCCATCGCGAGGGTGACCAGCTGGGCGGGGATGGTCCGCTCGCTGCCCGGCTTCGGCACCGGACGGCCGTCCGAGAACTCGACCTCGGTGAGGTGCAGCGACTGGACGTTGCCGTCCGCGTCGCCCTCGAAGTGGGTGGTGGAGACGGAGTAGATCCGCTCGCCGCCCTCCTCGTGCGCGGAGGTGACCTTGTAGAGCATCGGGAAGGTCGGCCAGGGCTGGTTCGGTGCCCGGTCCTCGCCCGGCCGGGGCATAATCTCCAGCTGGGTGACGGACGCGGCGCCCTGGCGGTGCGCCGTACCGACGCAGTCCGCGCCGGTGTCGCCGCCGCCGATGACCACGACGTGCTTGCCCTCGGCGCTGATCGGGGAGACGGTCAGGTCGCCCTCCCGCACCTTGTTGGCGAGCGGCAGGTACTCCATGGCGAAGTGGATGCCGTTCAGCTCGCGGCCGGGCACGGGCAGGTCGCGGGAGATGGTGGCGCCGGCCGCGATGACCACGGCGTCGTAGCGCCTGCGGAGCTTCGCCGCGTCGATGTCGCGGCCGATCTCCGTCTCCGTACGGAACTTGGTGCCCTCCGCGCGCATCTGCTCGATACGGCGGTTGATGTGGGACTTCTCCATCTTGAACTCGGGGATGCCGTAGCGCAGCAGGCCGCCGATGCGGTCGGCGCGCTCGTACACGGCGACCGTGTGGCCGGCCCGGGTGAGCTGCTGGGCCGCGGCCAGGCCCGCCGGGCCCGAGCCGATGACGGCGACGGTCTTGCCGGACAGCCGCTCCGGGGGGCGCGGGACGACGTCGCCGTTGTCCCACGCCTTGTCGATGATGGAGACCTCGACGTTCTTGATCGTGACGGCGGGCTGGTTGATGGCCAGGACGCACGCGGACTCGCACGGCGCGGGGCAGAGCCGGCCGGTGAACTCCGGGAAGTTGTTGGTGGCGTGCAGGCGCTCGCTCGCCGCCGTCCAGTCCTCGCGGTACGCGTAGTCGTTCCACTCGGGGATGAGATTGCCGAGCGGACAGCCGTTGTGGCAGAAGGGGATGCCGCAGTCCATGCAGCGCCCGGCCTGCTTGCTGATGATCGGGAGCAGCGAGCCCGGAACGTAGACCTCGTTCCAGTCCTTCTTGCGCTCCTCCACGGGGCGGGTTCTGGCCGTCTCACGCCCGGTGGTCAGGAAGCCCTTGGGGTCAGCCATTGGTCGCCGCCTCCATCATCTTCTCAGTGGTCTCCTGCTCGGAGAGACCGGCGAGCTCAGCGGCGTCCTTGGCGGCGAGCACTGCCTTGTAGGTGGAAGGAATGATCTTGCTGAAGCGGGCCACGGAGGTGTCCCAGTCGGTCAGCAGCTTCTCGGCGACGGTGGAGCCGGTCTCCTCGTGGTGGCGGCGCACGACGTCGTGCAGCCACTCCCTGTCGGTCGCGGAGAGGTCGGTCTCGACGGCGCCGAGGTTGCCGGCGTTGACGTTGTCCGGGTCGAGGTCGATGACGTACGCGACACCGCCGGACATGCCGGCCGCGAAGTTGCGTCCCGTCTCGCCCAGTACGACGGCGTGGCCGCCGGTCATGTACTCGCAGCCGTGGTCGCCGACGCCCTCGGAGACCACCGTGGCACCGGAGTTGCGGACGCAGAAGCGTTCGCCGGTACGGCCGCGCAGGAACAGTTCGCCGCCGGTCGCGCCGTACGCGATGGTGTTGCCCGCGATGGTCGAGTACTCGGCGAGGTGGTCGGCGCCCCGGTCGGGGCGGACGACGACCCGGCCGCCGGAGAGGCCCTTGCCGACGTAGTCGTTGGCGTCGCCCTCCAGGCGCAGCGTGACGCCGCTGGGCAGGAAGGCACCGAAGGACTGGCCCGCCGAGCCGGTGAAGGTGATGTCGATGGTGTCGTCGGGCAGGCCCGCGCCACCGAACCTCTTGGTCACCTCGTGGCCGAGCATCGTGCCGACGGTGCGGTTGATGTTGCGGATCGCGATCTGCGCGCGGACCGGCTGCGCGGCCTCGGCGCTCTCGGCACCGAGCGCGTCGGCGGCGAGCTTGATCAGCTGGTTGTCGAGCGCCTTGGCCAGGCCGTGGTCCTGCTCGACGATCCGGTGCCGTACGGCGCCGGCGCCCAGGATCGGTACGTGGAAGAGCGGCTTGAGGTCCAGGCCCTGTGCCTTCCAGTGGTCCACGGCCCGCTCGGTGTTGAGGAACTCGGCGTGGCCGACGGCCTCTTCGAGCGTACGGAAGCCCAACTCGGCCAGCAGTTCGCGGACTTCCTCGGCGATGAACTCGAAGAAGTTGACGACGTACTCGGCCTTGCCGGAGAAGCGCTCGCGCAGCACCGGGTTCTGGGTGGCGATGCCCACCGGACAGGTGTCGAGGTGGCAGACGCGCATCATGACGCAGCCGGAGACGACGAGCGGCGCGGTGGCGAAGCCGAACTCCTCGGCGCCGAGCAGCGCGGCGACGACGACGTCGCGGCCGGTCTTGAGCTGGCCGTCGGTCTGCACGACGATGCGGTCGCGCAGACCGTTGAGCAGCAGGGTCTGCTGGGTCTCGGCGAGGCCCAGCTCCCAGGGGCCGCCCGCGTGCTTGAGCGAGGTGAGCGGGGAGGCGCCCGTACCGCCGTCGTGTCCCGAAATCAGGACCACGTCGGCGTGTGCCTTGGAGACACCGGCGGCGACCGTGCCGACGCCGACCTCGGAGACCAGCTTCACGTGGATGCGGGCGGCCGGGTTGGCGTTCTTGAGATCGTGGATCAGCTGGGCGAGGTCTTCGATGGAGTAGATGTCGTGGTGCGGCGGCGGCGAGATGAGGCCGACGCCGGGCGTGGAGTGCCGGGTCTTGGCGACCCACGGGTAGACCTTGTGGCCGGGCAGCTGGCCGCCCTCGCCGGGCTTGGCGCCCTGGGCCATCTTGATCTGGATGTCGTCGGCGTTGACGAGGTACTCGCTCGTGACGCCGAAGCGGCCGGAGGCGACCTGCTTGATGGCCGAGCGGCGCTCCGGGTCGTGCAGCCGGTCGGCGTCCTCGCCGCCCTCGCCGGTGTTGGACTTGCCGCCGAGCCGGTTCATCGCGACGGCGAGGGTCTCGTGCGCCTCCTTGGAGATGGAGCCGTACGACATGGCGCCGGTGGAGAAGCGCTTGACGATCTCGGAGACGGGCTCGACCTCGTCCAGGGCGACGGGCTCACGGCCGGAGTCGATGCTGAAGAGTCCGCGCAGCGTCATGAGGCGCTCGGACTGCTCGTTCACCCGGTCCGTGTACTGCTTGAAGATGTCGTAGCGGCGGTTGCGGGTGGCGTGCTGGAGGCGGAAGACCGTGTCCGGGTCGAAGAGGTGCGGCTCGCCCTCGCGGCGCCACTGGTACTCGCCGCCGATGTCCAGCGCGCGGTGCGACGCGGAGATGCCGGAGGCCGGGTAGCCCTTGGCGTGGCGGGCGGCGACCTCCTGGGCGACGATGTCGAGCCCGGCGCCGCCGATCTTGGTCGCCGTACCGCTGAAGTACTTCTCCACGAAGGCCTCGTCGAGACCGACGGCCTCGAAGACCTGCGCGCCCCGGTAGGAGGCGACGGTGGAGATGCCCATCTTGGACATGACCTTCAGGACGCCCTTGCCGAGCGCGTAGATCAGGTTGCGGATGGCGTGCTCGGGCTCCAGGCCCTCGATGAACGTGCCCGCGCGGACGAGGTCCTCGACGGACTCCATCGCGAGGTAGGGGTTGACGGCGGCGGCGCCGTAGCCGATGAGCAGCGCGACGTGGTGCACCTCGCGTACGTCACCGGCCTCGACCAGCAGTCCGACCTGGGTGCGCTGCTTGGTGCGGATGAGGTGGTGGTGCACGGCGGCGGTGAGCAGCAGCGACGGGATGGGCGCGTGCTCGGCGTCGGAGTGCCGGTCGGAGAGCACGATGATCCGCGCGCCGCCCTCGATCGCGGCGTCGGCCTCGGCGCGGATCTCCTCGATACGCGCGGCCAGGGCCTCGCCCCCGCCGCCGACCCGGTAGAGGCCGGAGAGCGTGGCGGCGGTCATGCCCGGCATGTCGCCGTCGGCGTTGACGTGTATGAGCTTGGCCAGCTCGTCGTTGTCGATCACCGGGAAGGGCAGCGTGACGCTGCGGCAGGCGGCGGCGGTCGGCTTCAGCAGATTGCCGGCGGGGCCGAGGGTGGAGCGCAGCGAGGTGACGAGCTCCTCGCGGATGGCGTCCAGCGGCGGGTTGGTGACCTGCGCGAACAGCTGCGTGAAGTAGTCGAACAGCAGTCGGGGGCGGGCGGAGAGCGCGGCGATCGGGCTGTCGGTGCCCATGGAGCCGAGCGGTTCGCCGCCGGTGCGGGCCATCGGGGCGAGGATGATCCGCAGTTCTTCCTCGGTGTAGCCGAAGGTCTGCTGGCGGCGGGTGACGGAGGCGTGCGTGTGCACGATGTGCTCGCGCTCGGGGAGATCCTCCAGCTCGATCTCGCCGGCTTCCAGCCACTCCTGGTACGGCTTCTCGGCGGCGAGGGTCGCCTTGATCTCGTCGTCCTCGATGATGCGGTGCTCGGCGGTGTCGACGAGGAACATACGGCCGGGCTGGAGGCGGCCCTTGCGGACGACCTTCGCGGGGTCGATGTCCAGGACGCCGACCTCGGAGGAGAGGACGACGAGGCCGTCGTCGGTGACCCAGTAGCGGCCGGGGCGCAGTCCGTTGCGGTCGAGGACCGCGCCGACCTGGACGCCGTCGGTGAAGGTGACGCAGGCGGGGCCGTCCCAGGGCTCCATCATCGTGGAGTGGTACTGGTAGAAGGCGCGCCGGGCGGGGTCCATGGAGTCGTGGTTCTCCCACGCCTCGGGGACCATCATCAGCACGGAGTGCGGCAGCGACCGGCCGCCGAGGTGGAGCAGTTCCAGGACCTCGTCGAAGGACGCCGAGTCGGAGGCGTCGGGGGTGCAGACGGGGAAGGTGCTCTCCAGCGTGCGGGGGTCGTCACCGAACACGTCGGAGGCCAGCAGGGACTCTCGGGCCTTCATCCAGTTGCGGTTGCCCTTGACCGTGTTGATCTCGCCGTTGTGGGCGACGAAGCGGTACGGGTGGGCGAGCGGCCAGCTCGGGAAGGTGTTGGTGGAGAAGCGCGAGTGCACCACGGCGACGGCGGTCGCGAAGCGGCGGTCGGAGAGGTCGGGGAAGAAGGGCTCCAGCTGGCCGGTGGTCAGCATGCCCTTGTAGACGATCGTGCGGGCGGAGAGCGAGGGGAAGTAGATCCCGGCCTCGCGCTCGGCGCGCTTGCGCAGGACGAACGCCTTGCGGTCCAGGTCGATGCCGGTGCGGGCGTCGTCGCCCCTGCGGGCGGCGACGAAGATCTGGCGGAAGACCGGCATCGTGGCGCGCGCGATGGCACCGAGCATCTGCGGGGCGACGGGCACCTCGCGCCAGCCGAGGACGTCGATGTCTTCCTCGGCGGCGATCGTCTCGATCTGTGAGACGAATTCGTCCGGGTTCTCGGCGGGCAGGAAGGCGATTCCGACGGCGTACGAGCCGGCCTCGGGCAGCGCGAAGTCGGTGACCTCACGCAGGAAGGCGTCCGGGATCTGGAGCAGGATTCCGGCGCCGTCGCCGGAGTCGGGCTCGGAGCCGGTGGCGCCCCGGTGTTCGAGATTGCGCAGTACGGTCAGCGCCTGCTCGACCATCTCGTGGCCGGGCACACCGGTCAGGGTGGCCACGAACCCGACGCCACAGGCGTCGTGCTCGTTACGGGGGTCATACATGCCCTGCGCAGCGGGGCGGCCATCCATGGGCGACCAGGCGTCGGAACGCATCGGCTCTCCCGTCGTCGTCGTGGCATTTGCGATAGACCGAGGGACGACGTTGGCCCAGGGCAAAATTTCGTGCAGGTTACATGATGGGTCTGCTGCTCAGGAAGCGGGAAGCCGATTCCAACATGTGGACGCCGTGCGTGGACGCCGTACGTGGCGCCGAAGGTAGGCCAGAGGTGATCGGAGGCGAACGGAACGCCGGACACCGGACCACGGCGGAGCGAGCTTCTTTGCCCGCAGCGCCTACGGCTCATGCCCGGAGTTCAAGCGTTCGAAACAACCGGGTAACGGCTAGATATGTGACGCCATGCATAGTGTCCCACCCGGGTGGAGCAACCGTTGACGGATGATCGAGGGATGTTCGTCACCACAGTGACGGCACCGCCCCGACCACGCAATATGTCGCACGTGGGGCGTCTGTCCCCTTGGGTGCCGTGGAAGCCGCGAAAGCCGCTACGAGCCGTACGTACCTAGACGGCCGCCCCGAAGAGCGTCCCGAGTCCGTACGTGAGCGCCGCCGCCGTACCGCCGAGGAGGAGCTGGCGCAGACCGCTGTACCACCAGCTGCGCGCCGTCACGCGCGCCACCAGCGCGCCGCAGGCGAAGAGACCGGCCAGGGCCACCAGCACGGCGGGCCACAGGACGGTGGCGCCGAACAGATACGGCAGGACGGGCAGCAGCGCGCCCAGGGCGAAACAGCCGAACGACGACACCGCGGCGACCATCGGCGACGGCAGATCGTCCGGGTCGATCCCCAGCTCCTCGCGCGCGTGGATCTCCAGCGCCAGCTCGGGGTCCCGCGAGAGCTGCTCCGCGACCTGGCGCGCCAGGTCGGGCTCGACACCGCGCGACTCGTACAGCTCGGCCAGCTCCGCCATCTCGTCCTTGGGGTACGTGCGCAGCTCCCGCCGCTCCACATCCAGCTCGGCCTGGACCAGCTCGCGCTGGGACGCCACGGAGGTGTACTCCCCCGCCGCCATCGAGAAGGCGCCGGCCGCCAGGCCCGCGAGTCCGGTGATGACGATGGTCGGCCGGTCGACGGCGCCGCCCGCCACACCGGTCATCAGCGCGAGGTTCGAGACGAGTCCGTCCATCGCGCCGAACACCGCGGGACGCAGCCAGCCGCCGTTCACATCGCGGTGCGTGTGATTGTCGCGGTGCGCTCCGTGGAGCGACGCCTCGTTGTCCATGACGGACACGGCTGTCCCCTTCCCCTGCTGGTCCCGCTGTTCCCCGGTGGCGGGACACCCCGCCACCGCTTCGAAACTACGCACGAAACAGCACCCCCGCCAGCAAGGAAAGCCATGCTTACCAGGGCACCAGCCGGGTGACAGGCCCGCCGGTGGGACTCCTCGGGGGCACGGCGTGGGAGGCATGGGAGGACGAGGGGCCTCTCTGGGCCCGATGTCCGCGAAAGGCCCCGCGATGGAGTTGACTGCCTGCGGTTCCGGCCCCGTCCCGGGGATCGCCGCTCTGCGGGAACGGGCGCGTGGCGCGCTGCTCGGCCTCGCCGTCGGCGACGCGCTGGGCGCCCCCGCCGAGAACATGCGCCCCTCGGAGATCCGCCGCCGCTGGGGCCGTATCGAAGGCTTCGTCACCGACAGCCCGGCCGGCACCGACGACACCGAGTACGCGATCTTCTCCGGCCTCCTCCTGGCCAGACACGGCTCGGCGCTGACCGTCACCCACGTCGAGAACGCCTGGCACCACTGGCTGGCCGACCTCGACGAGGGCCCGTTCCGGGGAGCGGGCTTCAGCGAGCGCGGCACGCTGGAGAATCTGCGCCGGGGCCTCGCCGCCCCGATCACCGCCCAGCACCGGCACGCCTGGAGCGACGGCCTCGCGATGCGGGCGGCCCCGTTCGGCGTCTTCGCGGCCGGCCGCCCGGCCGAGGCGGCCCGCCTCGTCGCGGTCGACGGCACCGTCAGCCACGACGGCGAGGGCATCTACGGCGGCCAGGCGGTGGCGGCGGGTGTCGCCGCCGCGATGACGGGCGCGGGCCCGGCCGCCGTGGTCGCCGCGGCGCTCTCCGCGATCCCGATGGACTCCTGGACGGCGCGCTCCCTGCGCCGCGCGGTGGCCGCGGCGGGACGCGAGTACCCCGACACGCTGACCATGGAGCGGGCGGTACGCTCCGCGGTCGTCATCGGCGGCTACCCGTGGACGGACCTGGCACCGGAGGCGGTGGGCCTGGCGTTCGGCGCGTTCGCCGCGGCCCGCGGGGATTTCCGTACGTCGGTCCTGACGGCGGTCAACATGGGCCGCGACGCCGACACCACGGCGGCGGTCGCGGGCGCGCTGTCGGGGGCGGTGTCCGGAGCCGCTTCGATCCCCGAGGAGTGGTCCTCGGCGATCGGCCCCGTACGTGGCAGCTGCCTGCCGTCGATGCGCGGCTACCACGTCCTGGACATCGCGGACCTGCTGACACCGGACGACGAGGGCCAGGGGGTGGAGCCGGGTCGGCGGGAGGTCACGTACGTGGGCGACGTGGGCGACGTCGACGGCGGGGCGCGGGGGTGTCCTCAAGCGCAGGACGGGCTGGGGGCCGCGGCTCCGCCACCCGCCGGGCAGGACCCGGCCCGGCTCGGGGCTGCGGTTGAACCGACCGTCCGCCCCGTCACGGCCGGGTGGCAGAACGGCGACCACCCGACCACGGGGCGGGACCCGGCCCGGGGCGGGGCTGAGGTTGAACCGACCGTCCGCCGCGTCACGGCCGGGCGGGATACCGACGACCACACGGCCGACGGGCACAGCGCGGCCCGGGTCGGGGCTGCGGACGAAGTCGCCGCCGAACCGGACCCGGCCCCGCCAGGGGCCGGCGGCGAACCGGTCCCCGGACGCCAGTCGGCCCAGCCACCGACTGCCGACCGACTCACCGCCGGGCAGGTCCCACCCCGCCCGGCGACCGGCGAAGAACCGATCCGTCGTGGTTCGCCCCGGTCGGTGGCCGACGGACACCCGGCTGCCCCTCGGGTACTCGACCGGCCGATGCCCGGCCGTCGACCGGCCGCCCGGCGGGATCCGGTCGCCGACGCGCCCCGTTGCGCGCATCTCGCCGCCCGGGACCGCCGCGCGGCCGGCACGGGTGTGGCGCCGGAGCGTGACCGGGTCGAAGGGCTGCTTCTCGGGCTCGCCGCCGGGGATGCCGCCGGGTGGCCCGCCGCGCGGCACCGGGCCGCGCGGATGCCCGAGTGGACCCGGCGGCTCACCCGCGAGCTCGAAACCTTCGCCGAGCAGAACGCGACCACCACCCTCCCCGTCCCCATCGCCCTCAACCAGCCCCCCGAGCCCCTGCGCCTCGGCCCGTCCGACGACGCCGAGTGGGCCGCCTTCGCCGCCGAGACCGTGCTCACCGCCTTCGGCGATCTCTTCGTCGGCCTCCCCGCCGGCCGCCGGACGCGCGCCGCCGTCGACCTCGCCTGGAACACCCTCGCCAGCGAGGTCGCCGCGGCGGCGGACCGGGCGCCCGAGGTGGAGTCCGCCGTACTGCCGCTCCGCGCCCGGATCTCCGTACGCGCCGGGCTCGGCAATCTCGCCACCGGCCTGCGCCCGCCCGCGACCGGTCACGACAACCCGCACTACTTCGACGACGCGGCCTGCGTACGGGCCGTGGTGCTGGCCGTCGTCCATCCGGGACGGCCGCACGCCGCGGCCGAGCTCGCCGAGTTCGACGCGCGCTACACGCAGGACGGCGACGGGGTGCACGGCGCCCGCGCGATGGCCGCCGCCGTCGCCGCGGCGCTCGGCGGCGCCGACGCCGCGACGGCGGTCGCCGCCGCGCTCGAACAGCTCCCGGACAGCACGGAGATCGGCCGCAACGCCCAGCACGCGGTCAAGCTGGCAAGGGACTTCGCGCACGAACCGGCCGGTGCGTTCGCGCTCGTCCCGCTGCTGGAGCATCAGATCGTCGACCACGTCTACAGCTACGGCATCGCGGCGGCGGAAACCGTGCCGGTCGCCCTCGCCCTGACCCTCGCCTCCGGGGGGAGCGTTTCCGCCGCCGTACCCGCCGCCGCCTGCCTCTCGCGCGTCGCGGACTCCGCGCCCGCGCTCGCCGGCGCGCTGACCGGGGCGCTCGGCGGCGGCGCGGCCGTACCCCCGACCTGGCGCGACGCCTGCCGCACCCTGGCGGGCTGCGCGCTGCCCCGCCTCGCGGGTACGGACCTGGTGGAACTCGCCGGGCTGTTGACGCACACGCTCACCGCGGCGGACCACAACTCCCCGTAGCGCCACGGGCGGCGAGCTTCACCCCGACGGGACGCACCCGGGTGGACAATTCCGGCATGACGACCTCCACCCCCATCCCCACGCTCGAAGACCGGATCACCGGCAGTCTCGTCGGCGCGGCCGTCGGCGACGCGCTCGGCGGCCCCGTCGAGGGCTACACCCCGGAGCAGATCATGGACCGGCACGGCGGCCGGGTGTCCGGCATCGTCGGCCCGTGGAACGAGGACTGGCGTACGGCGCGGCCCATCGCCCCGTACCACAAGGGCGACGGCCACGTCACCGACGACACCTTGATGACGCACGCGCTGGTCCGGGTGTACGACACGGTGCGCGACCATCTCGACGCGTACGCCGTCGCCGACCATCTCGTCCCCGACCTGATCTCCACGCCGCGCTGGATCCCGGAGTTGGAGGCGCGGGCGCTGCCACTCCAGCGGATCTTCCTCGCCGAGAAGTGGCTCGTCGCCCGTATCCACTACGGGCACGTCGACCCCCGCGAGGCGGGCGCCGGGAACATCGTCAACTGCGGTGCGGCGATGTACATGGCGCCGGTGGGACTGGTCAACGCGGCGAATCCCGCGGCGGCGTACGCGGAGGCCGTCGATGTCGCCGGCGCGCACCAGTCCTCGTACGGGAGGGAGGCGGCCGGGGTCCTCGCGGCTGCGGTCGCGGCGGCGTGCGTGCCGGGTGCGACGCCGACGAGTGTCGTCGAGGCGTGCCTGGTGCTCGCCAAGGACGGGACGCGCGCCGCGATCGAGGCGGTGTGCGAAGTGGCCGCCGTTTACCAGGACTTCGAGCCCGCGCTGCGTCCGCTGCGGGAGGCCGTCGCGCCGTTCGACACCGTGGGCCCCGACTACCGCGCCCCGTCCCTCGGCGCGCGCCGTCCCTCGCGGCTGCACTCCATCGAGGAACTCCCCGTCGCGCTGGGCATGTTGCTCGTCGGCGACGGCGACTACCGCCGTACGGTGCTGGGTTCGGTCAACTACGGCCGTGACTGCGACTCGATCGCGACGATGAGCGGGGCGGTGGCCGGGGCGCTGTCCGGCGAGGGGACGATCCCGCCGGACTGGTCGAAGCGCGTCGCGGAGGCGAGCCGTCTCGACCTGCACGGCCCGGGGCGGACGCTGACGGAGGTCGCGTACGAGGTCCACGAACGAGACTCGGCACGCCGCCGCGCCCACGAGTCGGCCTTCGGCGCGCTGACGGTGGCGCGATGACGGAGGAGCCGTTGCGGGTGACCTGGGTCCAGCCGGAGGACCTGCTGGGCCACGAACTCCGCCAGGCGTCCGAGGACGGCCGCGACGCGGCGGCGCAGGCCACCACCTGGTACAGGTCGGGCGGCCCACCGTCCCCGTCCCGCGCGGGCGCGTCCACCCCACCGGCGACCCCGGAACTGCGCGCGCTGGCCCTGCGACTGCTGGACGAACTGGCGCTGCTGCCGACGCCGTTGGCGGGGAAGGAACCGACGTCGCTGCCGGAGATCGCACGGGCCTGCGGCGACGGCCGGCCGATCCGACGCGCGCCCTCGGCGGAGGACGCCCGGGAGCACACCGCCCCAACGGCATCGCAGACGCCGGCGGCCGGCGGCGCGACCGCCGGTCCGGAACGGTCCACGGCCCCGGACCTGTCCCCATCCGGGCCTTCGGCACCACCTGCCACCACCCGGGAGCGTGGCGCCTCGCGTCCGACACCACCCGCCACCCGCCAGGGGTCCGGGGCCCCGCCCACGATGCCGGCCACCACCGCACCGCGAAGCGCGCCACCCGGCCCGGCGGGCACGACCGACCCAGGGGGGTCCGGGGCCCCGCCCCCGGTTTCGGGAAGGGGCGGGACGGGGGAAGCCCTCAGCTCGCACCAGTTGCACGCCGCCTGGCTCGGCCGCGCCGCCGGATGCCTTCTCGGGAAGCCCGTCGAGAAACTCCCCCTCCCCGCCGTCCGCGCCCTCGCCCGCGCCACCGGCAACTGGCCCCTCACCACCTGGTTCACCGCCAAGGGCCTCCCCCCGGACCTCGCCGCCGCGCACCCCTGGAATCGGCGGTCCGCCGCCAACTCCCTCGCCGAGAACATCGACGGCATGCCCGAGGACGACGACCTCAACTACCCCCTTCTCAATGTGCTGTTGCTCCGGCGGTACGGCCGCGGCTTCCGCACCCGCGACGTCGCCCGCCTCTGGCTCGACGAGTTGCCCGCCGGGCGTACGTTCACCGCCGAGCGCGTCGCGTACCGCAATCTGCTCTCCGGGATCGAGCCGCCGGACACCGCCCGGCACCACAACCCGTTCCGGGAGTGGATCGGCGCGGCGATCCGCGCCGACGTACACGGCTGGGCGTACCCCGGCGACCCCGTGTCGGCCGCCGCCCAGGCGCACCGGGACGCGGCGCTGACGCACACCGCCAACGGCGTGTACGGCGCGATGTTCGTCGCGGGCACGATCGCTGCGGCGGGCAGCGGCGGCGCGGACGTGCACGCCTGCCTCCAGAATGGTCTCGCCGTCGTACCCCCGCGCTCGCGCCTCGCGGAAGCTGTGCGGAAGGCGATCGACACCGCCCGCGCCCACCAGGACTTCGACACCGTCGTCGACCGACTGCACGCCGCCCACGACCACTACCACTGGGTCCACGCCATCCCCAACGCCGCACTCCTCGCCGCCGCCCTCACCCACGCCGACGGCGACTTCACCGGCTCCATCTGCCGTGCCGTGTCCGGCGGTTGGGACACCGACTCGAACGGGGCGACCGCCGGTTCCGTCGCCGGTCTGCTCGCCGGGCACCCGGACCGGCTGCCCGAGCGGTGGACGGCCCCGCTCAAGAACCGGCTCGCCACCTCCGTCGCCGGATTCGACGGCATCGGTTTCGACGAACTCGCCCGACTCACCCAGGAGGCACTCCGCCCATGACCGGCATCGTGGTGCTCGGCAGCACCAACATGGACCTCGTCGCGTACGTCGCGCGGGCCCCGAAGCACGGGGAGACCGTCACGGGGCGTGAATTCCGTACGGTCCCCGGCGGCAAGGGCGCCAACCAGGCCGTCGCCGCCGCCCGCGCCGGTGGCGACGTGGCGATGATCGGCGCGGTGGGCGCCGACGAGTTCGGCGTACGGCTCCGGCACACGCTCACCTCGTCGGGCGTGGACACCGACCTCCTCCACACCGCCGAAGGCCCCTCCGGCACCGCGCACATCGTGGTGGACGACGAGGGCGGCAACGCGATCGTCGTCGTCCCCGGCGCGAACGGCACCCTCACCGCGCTCGGCCCCGGCGAGGAGACTCTTATCAGCACCGCCGGCTCCCTGCTCCTCCAGCTCGAACTCCCGCTGAGCGTCGTGCTCGACGGCGCGCGGGCGGCCCGGCGGCACGGCGTACGCACGATCCTCACCCCCGCCCCCGTCCAGCCCCTGCCACCCGAACTCCTCACCGCCACCGATCTGTTGGTGCCCAACGAGCACGAGGCCGCCGCGCTCGCGGGCGTCGCCGACCCGTACGCCGCGGCCGAGGTGCTGCTCCGGCAGGTCCCCGAGGTCGTGATCACCCTGGGCGCGGCGGGCTGTCTGTACGCGGCGCACGGCGCCGAGCCCGTCGCCGTCCCCGCGCCGGAGGTGACCGCCGTGGACACGACGGGCGCCGGCGACACGTTCGTCGGCGCGCTCGCCGTGGCGATCGGCGAGGGCCGTCCGATGGACGGGGCGACGCGCTGGGCGTCGGCCGCCGCCGCGCTCTGCGTGCGGCGCCACGGGGCGTCCACGTCCATGCCGTACCGCTCCGAGATCGACGAGGCCGCCTCATGAACGCCGAAGCCACTCCCCCGCTGCACGGCCTGCGCGTCCTCGACCTCGCCACCCTGTTCGCCGGCCCCCTCGCCGCCACCATGCTCGGCGACTTCGGCGCCGAGGTCGTCAAGGTCGAGCACCCCACCCGCCCCGACCCGTCGCGCGGGCACGGACCGGCGAAGGACGGTGTCGGTCTCTGGTGGAAGATCCTGGGCCGCAACAAGCGCGCCATCACGCTCGACCTCGCCACCCCGCGCGGCCGTGACGTCCTGCTGCGGCTGGCCGCCGACGCGGACGTGATCGTGGAGAACTTCCGCCCCGGCACTCTGGAGAGGTGGGGCCTGGGCTGGGCCGAACTCTCCGCCGTCAACCCCCGGTTGGTCCTCGCCCGGGTCACCGGCTTCGGGCAGTTCGGCCCCTACTCCCACCGCCCCGGGTTCGGCACGCTCGCCGAGGCGATGAGCGGGTTCGCCGCGATGACCGGCGAGCCCGACGGGCCGCCGACGCTGCCCCCGTTCGGGCTGGCCGACTCGATCGCCGCGCTGGCCACCGCGTACGCCGTGATGACCGCGCTCAACGGCCGGGCGACGACGGGCCGGGGCCAGGTGGTCGACCTGGCGATCATCGAGCCGATCCTGACGGTGCTGGGGCCGCAGCCGCTCTGGTACGACCAGCTCGGCTACGTACAGCCCCGTACCGGCAACCGCTCCCGTAACAACGCCCCCCGCAACACCTACCGCACCGCCGACGGCTCCTGGCTCGCGGTCTCCACCTCCGCCCAGTCGATCGCCGAGCGCGTGATGCGGCTGGTGGGCAGGGCGGAGCTGGCCGACGAGCCGTGGTTCGGCACCGGCGGCGGGCGGGCCGAGCACGCCGACGTGCTCGACGAGGCGGTCGGCGGCTGGATCGCCCGGCATACGCGCGAGGACGCGATGGCCGCGTTCGAGAAGGCGGAGGCGGCGATCGCGCCCGTCTACGACATCCGCGACGTCATGGACGACCCGCAGTACCGGGCCCTGGACAGCGTCACCGAGGTCCCGGACCCGGAGCTGGGCCCGCTCCGGATGCAGAACGTCCTCTTCCGGCTCTCCGAGACCCCCGGCTCCATCCGCTGGGCTGGCCGCCCGCACGGCGCCGACACGGACGCGGTCCTCACCGAGCTGGGTCTGTCGGCACCGGAGATCGCCGCCCTCCGTACGGAAGGCGCGCTGTGACCGGCGAGACGGGGCACGCCCCGCTCACCTGGCTCTATGTGCCCGGGGACCGGCCCGACGTCGTACAGAAGGCGCTCGCCTCCGGCGCCGACGCGGTGATCGTCGACCTGGAGGACGCGGTGGCCGCCGACCGCAGGGAGTACGCGCGCGCCGCGACGGCCGAACTGCTGGCGTCGCGCGCCCCCGGCCCCACTCCCCCGGTCCACGTCCGCATCGCCGGTGAGTCCGACATCCCCTCGCTGGCCGGGCTCCCCGGTCTGGCCGGGCTGCGGCTGCCGAAGGTCACCCGCGCCTCGGACATCCACCGGGTGGCCGCCACCGCGCCGGACACCCCGCTGTACGCGCTGCTCGAATGCGCCCTCGCCATCGAGAACGCCCACGCCATCGCCGCGGCCCATCCCGCCGTGCGGGGTGTCGCGCTCGGCGAGGCCGACCTCCGCGCCGATCTGGGGGTACGCGGCGACGCCGGGCTCGACTGGCCGCGCAGCCGCGTCGTGGTGGCGGCGCGGGCCGCCGGTCTGCCCGCGCCCGTCCAGTCCGTCTTCCCCGACGTGCGGGACCTGGAGGGACTGGCCGCCTCGTGCGCGCACGGCCGCTCGCTCGGCTTCTTCGGGCGCTCCGCGATCCATCCGCGCCAGTTGCCGGTGATCGAGCGCGCGTATCTGCCCACGGCGCGGGAGGTGGAGTCGGCTGCCGAGATCGTCGAGGCGGCGGCGAAGGACGCGGGGGCGCTGGCGCTGGCGGACGGACGCTTCGTGGACGCGGCGATCGTGGCGGCGGCGCACCGCACACTGTTCCTGGCCGGGCGGGCGACCACGCGGGCCTGAGACCCGGGGCAGCACGCGAAAGGGCCGCCGGACCCCTGAGGAGGTCCGGCGGCCCTTTCGTGGCGCGATGTGCGGGGTCAGGCGTTCTTGGCCGCCGCGGGGTCGCTGCCGCCCCCGGCGTCGACCGTCGCGTCGGGTTCGGCCTCGGCGTCCGCCCCGGCGCTCTTGGTGTCGTCGGACTTCTCGGCCTTGTCCTTGTCCTTGTCCTTGTCGTCGCCGTCCGCGCCGTCCTTGGACTTGCCGCTCTTGGTCAGCGTCTCCCGGTCCGGCTCGACGATCTCCTCGCGCCCCGGCCTGGTCCGCGCCGAGACCACGATGTACACGACCGCCAGCACGAAGACGATGATCGCGGTCCACACGTTGAGGCGCAGCCCCAGCACGTGGTGCGCCTCGTCGACGCGCAGATACTCGATCCAGGCGCGTCCTACGCAGTAGGCGGCGACGTACAGGGCGAACGCCCGTCCGTGGCCGAGCTTGAAGCGGCGGTCGGCCCAGACCACGAGCAGCGCGACACCGACGCACCACAGCGACTCGTAGAGGAACGTCGGGTGGTAGGTGCCTGCCTCGCGGTTCACACCTTCGCTGATCTTCACCGCCCACGGCAGATCGGTGGGCTTGCCGTACAGCTCCTGGTTGAACCAGTTGCCCCAGCGGCCGATGGCCTGGGCGAGCACGATGGCGGGTGCGATGGCGTCCGCGTACGCGGGCAGCGGGATGCCCCGGCGGCGGCAGCCGATCCAGGCGCCGACGGCGCCGAAGGCGATGGCGCCCCAGATCCCGAGGCCGCCCTCCCAGATCTTGAAGGCGTCGACCCAGTCCTTACCGTCGCTGAAGTACAGCTGGTAGTCCGTGATCACGTGGTAGAGCCGGCCGCCGACGAGTCCGAAGGGCACGGCCCAGACGGAGATGTCCGCCACGGTGCCGGCCTTGCCGCCGCGGGCGATCCAGCGCTTGTTGCCGTACCAGACGGCGACGAAGACACCGAGAATGATGCAGAACGCGTAGCCGCGCAGCGGGAGTGGTCCGAGATGGACCACACCGCTCGACGGACTGGGGATATAGGCAATGTCCATGGCGGTTCCGACGCTACCGTGCCGGGCGGGGCCTACGGCAACCCGCCCGGCAACGTCTGGGTAACGAGCCCGCGCGGAAAAGGCGCCGCGCGGGCCGTCGATTCAGGAGGGGGAAGCCCCGGTGGGGGGCGGGGTCGCCGGTGCGGTGCCCGGCTGCTTGCCCTGGTTGGCCTCCGTGACCCACCTCTTGAAGTTGGCCGGGGTGATGTCCTCGCCGCCCTTCTTGGGGAAGACGGATTCACCGTTGAGCAGGACGGTCGGCGTGCCGCTGAAGCCGCCCTTCTGGAACGCTGTGTTTGAATTCACCACCCATTTGTCGTGCTTGCCGTTTTCCACGCACTGCTTGAAGCCGGGGGCCGACTCCAGGCCGTCGACCTTGCCCGCGAGCTCCAGCAGCTTGGCGTTGTCGGCGAAGGCGTCGTCGGGCTCCGGCGGCTGATTCTGGAAGAGCGTGTCGTGGTACGGCGCGAACTTGCCCACGTCCTGGGCGCACGCCGCCGCGTTGGCCGCGCGCAGCGAGCCGCTGCCGCCCATGTTGCCGTCGATGATCGTGGCGAGGTGATAGTCGACCTTGAGCCGGCCCGCGCTCTCCAGCTCCTTGATCGTGTCCCGGAACGCGTTCTCGAACTGGCCGCAGGCCGGGCAGCGGAAGTCCTCCCACACGGTGAGGGTCGACGGCGCGTCGGCCCTGCCCACGGGGATCGACAGCTCGTCCTTGCCCTGGGCGCCCGACGGGGCGAGGACGGGGCCCGCGGCGGCGCCGCCCTTGTCCTTGTTCGCGTTGGTGGCGACGAGTCCGATCGCCGCCGCCACGCCCAGCACGCCCACCACCGCCGCCGAGACGATCAGGGTGCGCTTGCGCCGGTCCCGCCTCTTTTCCTGCTCACGCTGCTCCTGAAGCCGCTCTCGGGCGCTTCTCTTTGCCTCTCGGTTCTTCTCGCTCACGCCTCAGCAACGAACCGGGGAGGCGCGTGCGCACCTCCCCGGTCCCATGTCCACCCGTACGAGCTACCCCACCCGTCAGCGCTTGCGAACGCCTTCGGCCAGGTCGGCGGCGAGCGCGCGGACCGCCGCCAGCCCCGCCTCGCGGTCGGGGGCGTCCAGCATCAGCTTGACGAAGGCCGAGCCGACGATGACCCCGTCGGCGAACGCGGCGACCTCGGCGGCCTGCGCCGCGTCGGACACCCCGAGCCCGACGCACACCGGCAGCTCGGTGGTGGCGCGGGTCCGCCGCACCAGCTCCTGGGCCTGTGCGCCCACCGATCGGCGGGTGCCGGTGACGCCCATCAGGGAGGCGGCGTAGACGAATCCGGAGCCCACGGCCGTGATCTTCGCGAGCCGGTCGTCCTTGCTGCTGGGCGCGACCACGAAGACGGTGGCCAGCCCGTGCTTCTCGGCGTGCTGCCTCCACTCGTCGGACTCCTGTACGGGCAGGTCGGGCAGGATGCACCCGGCGCCGCCCGCCTCGGCCAGCTCGGCGGTGAACCGCTCGATGCCGTACCGGTCGATCGGGTTCCAGTACGTCATGACGAGTACCGGCTTTCCGGTGGCCTCGTACGCCTCGCGGACCGTACGCATCACGTCCGCGATCTTCACGCCGCCCTTGAGGGCGATGTCGTCGGCGGTCTGGATGACGGGCCCGTCGAGCACCGGGTCGCTGTGCGGCAGCCCGACCTCGACCACGTCGGCGCCGCCGTCGAAGACGGCCTTCACGGCGTCGATGCCGCCGTCGACCGTGGGGAATCCGGCGGGCAGATAGGCGATGAGCGCGGCGCGTCCCTCGCTCCTCGCGGCGGCGAGGGTGTCGCTCAACAGCTGGATGTTCCCGCTCACTTGGCGCTCTCCCCGTCGTACAGCCCGAAGTAGCGGGCAGCGGTGTCCATGTCCTTGTCGCCGCGCCCGGAGAGGTTGACGACGATCAGGCCGTCCTCCCCCAGCTCACGGCCGACCTCCAGCGCCCCGGCGAGCGCGTGCGCGCTCTCGATGGCCGGAATGATGCCCTCGGTGCGGGACAGCAGCAGCAGCGCCTGCATGGCCTCGTCGTCGGTCACGGCCCGGTACTCGCCGCGCCCGCTGTCCTTGAGGTACGCGTGCTCGGGGCCGATGCCCGGGTAGTCGAGTCCGGCGGAGATCGAGTACGGCTCGGTGATCTGGCCCTCCTCGTCCTGAAGGACGTAGGACCGCGAACCGTGCAGGATGCCGGGCTCGCCCGCGCTCAGCGTCGCCGCGTGCTCGCCGGTCTCGATGCCGTGGCCCGCGGGCTCGCAGCCCACCAGCCGTACGGTCTCGTCGGCGAGGAACGCGTGGAAGAGACCGATCGCGTTGGACCCGCCTCCTACACAGGCGACGGCCGCGTCGGGCAGCCGGCCCGCCCGCTCCAGGATCTGGCGCCGCGCCTCGACGCCGATGACGCGGTGGAAGTCGCGCACCATCGCGGGGAAGGGGTGCGGTCCGGCGACGGTGCCGAAGAGGTAGTGCGTACGGTCCACGTTGGCGACCCAGTCGCGGAACGCCTCGTTGATGGCGTCCTTCAGGGTGCGGCTGCCGGATTTCACCGGCACGACCTCGGCGCCGAGCATCCGCATGCGGGCGACGTTGAGCGCCTGGCGCTCGGTGTCGATCTCGCCCATGTAGATGGTGCATTCGAGCCCGAAGAGCGCGCAGGCGGTCGCGGTGGCGACGCCGTGCTGTCCGGCGCCGGTCTCGGCGATCACACGGGTCTTGCCCATGCGCCTGGTGAGCAGAGCCTGGCCGAGCACGTTGTTGATCTTGTGGGACCCGGTGTGGTTCAGGTCCTCCCGTTTGAGGAACACCCGGGCGCCGCCGGCCTCGGCGGCGAACCGCGGGACCTCGGTGAGGGCGCTGGGACGGCCGGTGTAGTTGACCATGAGGTCGTTGAGCTCGGCGGTGAAGGCGGGGTCGCCCTTGGCCTTCTCGTACTCGACGGCGACCTCGTCGACGGCGGCGACGAGCGCCTCGGGGATGAACTTGCCGCCGAACTCGCCGAAGTAGCCCTCGGCGTTCGGGCTGAGGCCCGTGGGGTCGGGAATGAAGAACTCGGAAGAAGGGGTCGTCACGGATGATCTCCTCGTGAAGCAACGGGTGGGTGCACCGTATGCGCCATGAGCGAGGCGGCCCTGTACCCGGTGTGGGCGGGGCGCGGGTCGTGGTGACCGGCCGGTCCGGACGTGTGTCGCCGGCGCGGCTACGTGGCCGTGCGGCGGTCGTGGTCGGAAGGGCCTCGCCGGAGCGCGGCCCCGCGCCATCGCATGCCGTTGACCTGACCGGGTTCGTCACCGATCACGTACCGCACCCGCCGTCCGCGCACCCGCCTGGCCGGGGCCCGGCAGCCGCGCGGCCGGCACCCGCGCGCCAGCGGCGCGTGGGGCGCGCGCACGGCGGCCAGGGTTCCGGAGGAGGGCGGGACGGGCATGCGCGGGGTCAGCTCCGCCCGTGCCGCAGCGCCGGGTGGGCGCCCGCGGCAACCAGATCGGCCACCGCCGACTTGGGGTCGCGCCCGGTGACCAGGGACTCGCCGACGAGCACCGCGTCGGCGCCCGCGTTGGCGTACGCGATGAGGTCGTGCGGGCCGCGCACACCGGACTCGGCGATCTTGACGATGCCGTCCGGAATCTCGGGCGCGAGCCGCTCGAACGTGCCGCGGTCGACCTTCAGCGTCTTCAGGTCACGCGCGTTGACCCCGATGATCTTCGCCCCGGCGTCGACCGCGCGCTCCACCTCGTCCTCGTCGTGCACCTCGACGATCGGGGTGAGTCCGATGGACTCGGCGCGCTCGATGAGCGAGACGAGGGCGGGCTGCTCCAGGGCGGCGACGATCAGCAGGACGAGATCCGCGCCGTACGCGCGCGCCTCCCACAGCTGGTACGCCGTGACGATGAAGTCCTTGCGCAGGACGGGGATGTCGACCTTGGCCCGGACGGCTTCGAGGTCGGCCAGCGAGCCGCCGAAGCGGCGCTGCTCGGTCAGTACGGAGATGGCGGCCGCGCCGCCCGCCTCGTAGTCGGCGGCCAGTCCGGCGGGGTCGGCGATCGCGGCCAGCGCGCCCTTGGAGGGGCTGGAGCGCTTGACCTCGCAGATCACCGTGACGCCCTCGCCGCGCAGTGCGGCGACGCCGTCCTTGGCCGGCCGCGCCTTGCCCGCGCGCTCCTTGAGCTCGTCGAGGCCGACGCGCGTCTGCCGCTCCGCGAGGTCGGCGCGTACGCCTTCGATGATCTCGTCGAGCACACTCACGCGAGCGGCCCCCTTCCGGGAACGGTGTCGGATTCAGCCATGGACCAGGATCAGCCATGTCGATGGTATCCGGAGGAGGGCCGGGGGCCCGCATCCGCCGGTCGAGCATCCCATCACCTGGGACTTCATGGGGCGAGCGACGAGCCGAAAGGCAGGTTTCGTACCACGGTGAAGCCCAGGATCACCGCGCCGACGGCCCATCCCAGGAAGGGTGGCACCGAGACCCGGACCGGTGTGGCGCGAGCGACGCGAATCAGCCACACGAGCCAGACCGCGGCGAAGACGCCGTACCCGATGACGGCGAGCGCGTTGGCACCGAGGGCGGCGGCGAGGTCGCCGTGCGCGACGGCGTGGGCGCTGCGCAGTCCGCCGCAGCCGGGGCAGTAGAGGCCGGTCAGGCTCAGCAACGGGCAGACGGGATAGTGGCCGCTCTCGTTGGGGTCGACCAGGCCGACGTACGTGAAGGCGGCGACGACGCCGACGAGCGTGCCCAGCGGGGCGAGGAGCCGCCGGGCGCGGGCCGCCGGAGCGGGGGCCGGGGGCGGCGCGGCGGGTACAGGCATGGCGTCCACCGGGTGATTGTCCCCCGCGGGGGCGGCAAGGCGCAGCCCGGCCCCGTACGCGCGTCGTCGCCACGCGACTCGACGCGACGCCACGCGACGAGGCGAGGCGCGGCCCGGCATGGCCGGGCCGCGCCTCGTGTCACGGTGCGGGACCAGGTCCGGGCACCGCCGACCGACGCTGTCGCGGCGATCCGGACCGGGCCCGGTGCGTGTCGGCGAAGTCCCGCCCGTCCTGAGAACGGGCGGGACTTCGCCGCGGACGCGCCTTACGCGGTCTGACTCGCCGGCTGGGGCTCCGCCTGGACGTTCGGCCGGCCGGTGGGGTGGCCCTCGCCACGCTCCCGGGCCTCGCGCTCCGCGCGGTCCAGGGACGCCCGCGCGGCCTCCACACGGGCCTGCTTCGCCGCTTCGGACTCCTTGACCGCGCCGAGGCCCGCGGCCCGCATGGCGAGGCCGACGATGCCACCGAGGGGGATGACCGCCAGGCCGACGACGAACCCGAGGGGGTCGGCCGCGACCATGAAGACGCCTGCGATGCAGAAGCCGATGACAGAGATGGTGACACCGGTCCAGGCGGCCGGGGTGTGTCCGTGGCTGCTGCCCGCCATGAATTCGCTCCTCGTTTGCTGATGTGCTGCTGTGGCGCTGGGGTCGCGCGCTGGGTGAGTCGGACGCTCACCGTTCATTGTCCCGCACCCGTCGGCGTTCCCCTCCGGGGGGTCACGACGGCGGTCACCGAGCCGGGGCCGTGCCATATCCCGCCGGGCGCGCGACGCCCCCGCGGGCGGACGGCGCTATGTGCCGGACACGCCCCGGCTCGTCGGGTCCTCGCCCCGGTCCAGGGCCTTCCAGATGTCCTCGGGGCGGTCGGGATCCACGGTGGCTCCGGCGGGGCTCGCGGCCGGCGCGCGGACGCGGGCGGCGCGGGGGGTGCCGTCCCGCTCGTAGCGGCCCGACATGGTCGGCCAGTGTGATCCGTACCGCAGGGCCAGCAGGCCGGCGAGCAGGATCAGCAGGCCGCCGGCCGCCGTCGCGTAGGGCCAGGCGGTATGGGTGAGGGCGCCGACGGTCGCGGCGGTGTCGCCCGTCGTACGCGCGGCCTTGTCGTCGAGCGCCGCGCTGTCGCTCGCGCCGACGAGCGCGGCGACGGTCGCGCCCACGCCGCTGAGGGCGAGCAGCGCGGAGACCAGCAGCCGGCCGGCCGTACGGACGGCGAAGACGGCGACGAGGGCGGCCAGGCCGACGACGGCGAGCGCGGCAGGGACACCGGTGACGTCACGGCCTCCGGCGTCGAGCGACACGCTGCCGCCCGCCACCACGGCGCTGCCCTCGGCCCAGGTCTGGCCGGAGGCGATCAGCACCACGGCGGAGCCCGCGGCGCCGAGGAGGAGGGCGACGCCGAGACTTCGGCCGGCGCGCCTTCTCGTGGCGTCCGCCGCGGTCTCGGCGCGGGGCTGGGGAATGGGTAGGGCAGTCACCCGCACCACTATCCCTTACCGGTCCCGGCCCGCCTCGGACGGGCCTCCCAGCGGGCTGCCCGAGGATCCGGTCAGCCGGTTCGCGGTGTGCACCGCGCGCAGCACCGCTGCCGCCTTGTTGCGGCACTCCGTGTCCTCGGCGACGGGGTCGGAGTCGGCGACGACGCCCGCGCCCGCCTGGACGTACGCGGTGCCGTCCCGGAGCAGGGCCGTACGGATGGCGATGGCGGTGTCGGAGTCGCCGGCGAAGTCGAGGTACCCGACGCACCCTCCGTACAGACCCCGCCGTGAGGGCTCCAGTTCGTCGATGATCTGGAGGGCGCGCGGCTTCGGGGCGCCGGAGAGCGTGCCGGCGGGAAAGCAGGCGGTGAGGACGTCGAAGGCGGTACGGCCTTCGGCGACGCGGCCGGTGACGGTCGAGACGATGTGCATGACGTGCGAGTAGCGCTCGACGGACATGAAGTCGACGACCTCGACGGTGCCGGGTTCGCAGACCCGCCCGAGATCGTTGCGGCCGAGGTCGACCAGCATCAGGTGCTCGGCGCGCTCCTTGGGGTCGGCGAGCAGTTCGTCGGCGAGGGCCTGGTCGTCCTGCGGGGTCGCGCCGCGCGGGCGGGTGCCGGCGATGGGATGGACCATGGCGTGCCCGTCCTCGACCTTGACCAGGGCCTCGGGGCTGGAGCCGACGACGTCGAAGCCGTCGAAGCGGAAGAGGTACATGTACGGGCTCGGGTTGGTGGCCCGCAACACCCGGTAGACGTCGAGCGCGCTCGCCTCGCAGGGGGTCTCGAAGCGCTGCGAGGGGACGACCTGGAAGGCCTCACCGGCCCTGATGCGCTCCTTGATGTCCTCGACGGCCTCCTGGTAGGCCACGCCGCCCCACAGCGCGGTGTACGGCGGCAGTTCGGACGGCGGCAGGGCGGTGGGCACGTTGTCCACGGGGCGTGCCAGGTCGCGCTCCATGGCGTCGAGGCGGTCGACGGCGTCCGCGTACGCCTCGTCGACGCCCGTGTCGAGGTCGTTGTGGTTGATCGCGTTGGCGATGAGCAGGACGGTGCCGGAGCGGTGGTCCAGGACGGCGAGGTCGGAGGTGAGCAGCATCGTCAGCTCGGGCAGGTGGAGATCGTCGCGCGCGTGGTCGCCGATCCTCTTCTCCAGCCGGCGCACGACGTCGAAGCCGAGGTAGCCGACCATGCCGCCGGTGAAGGGCGGCATGTCACCCTCGCGGTCGTGCGGGGTGTGCAGCGTCTCCACCGTGGCGCGCAGGGCGGCCAGCGGGTCGCCGTCGAGGGGGACGCCGACGGGCGGGGTGCCGAGCCAGTGGGTGTGCCCGTCGCGCTCGGTGAGCGTGGCGGCGGACCGTACCCCGATGAAGGAGTAGCGCGACCAGGAGCGGCCGTTCTCGGCGGATTCGAGGAGGAAGGTCCCCGGGCGTTCGGCGGCGAGCTTGCGGTAGAGACCGACGGGGGTGTCGCCGTCCGCGAGGAGCCTGCGGCCGACCGGGATGACACGGCGGTCGACCGCCAGCTTGCGGAAGGTGTCGAGATCCATGGCAGCGGAGCCTAGTCGGCGGCGGGGCCCGTCTCGGACGTCGGCGGCAGGATGACGTCGGCGTCGAAGCAGGTTCGGTCGCCGGTGTGACAGGCGGCGCCCACCTGGTCGACCTTGAGCAGGATCGTGTCGGCGTCGCAGTCGAGCGCGACGGACTTCACGTGCTGGACGTGGCCGGACGTGTCGCCCTTGACCCAGTACTCACGGCGGCTGCGGGACCAGTAGGTGCCGCGTCCGGTGGTGAGGGTGCGGCGCAGCGCCTCGTCGTCCATCCAGCCGAGCATCAGTACCTCGCCGGTGTCGTACTGCTGGACGACGGCCGGAATCAGCCCGTCGGTGCCGCGCTTGAGCCGGGCGGCGATGGCGGGGTCGAGGCCACTGGTGGGGCCTGGGCCCTCGGTCGCGCTGGTCATGGGTCCATTGTGCCGCGCCCGTCCCGCGGCGGGCCTCGGACGTCCACTGGGCGGACGGCGCGCGGCAGTCGTACGCTGGCGGGTATGTCGACCCATGCAAAGCGTGAACGACTTCTGCTCGCCGACCTGTTGGAGTCGGCGGGACCCGACGCCCCGACCTTGTGCGAAGGCTGGACCGCCCGGGATCTCGCGGCGCACGTGGTGGTGCGCGAGCGCCGGCCGGACGCGGCGGGCGGACAGCTCATCGGCCCGCTCAGGAACCGGCTGGAGCGGGTGCAGGGCGAGTATGTGGCGAAGCCGTACGAGGAGCTGATCCAGCTCATCCGTACGGGGCCGCCGCGTATGTCGCCCTTCGGGATCAAGCAGCTCGACGAGGCCGCGAACACCGTCGAGTACTACGTCCACGCCGAGGACGTACGGCGGGCCCAGCCCGACTGGACGCCCCGCGAGGTGGACAAGGTCTTCTCGAACGCCCTGTGGGCGCGGCTGGAGAAGGGCGCCAGGATGATGGGCCGCAAGTCGCCGGTGGGTCTGGTGCTGCGGCGTCCGGACGGTCAGACGGCGGTGGCGCACAAGGGCTCACCGGTGGTGACGGTGACCGGGGAGCCGAGCGAGCTGCTGCTCTTCGTCTTCGGCCGCCAGGACGCGGCGCGGGTGGAAGTGGAAGGCGACAAGGAAGCGGTCGACAGGGTCCAGCGGGCGAAGCTCGGGATGTAGGGCGGGCCGCCCGGGCGCCGGCCCAACGGCGGCGGCGGGGACGGTCGGTAGCGCTGTCATCAGCGGCGTGGACCTTCCGTCAGGCGATACGGGCGGCGCGTACGGGCGGGCGGTGTACCGCCGGACGGTGCACGAGGCGCAGGCCCAGGTCGACCAGGAACCAGCCCAGCAGGCGGCGGAGGCGACCGGGGGGCCGCGCCGCCGCGCGGGAGAGCCGGAACCGGTCCGCCTCCGTACGGAGTTCGGCGGCGCGCAGGGCGTGCAGCTGGAGGTGTACGTCGGTGTGCATGGCGTGGGCTCCTTTTGACGGGGCGGGCGGGGACTACTGGCGGAACGGGAATCCGTAGATGTGCAGCGCGACGTTCTCGCGCCCTTCGGCCCCACCGGCTTCCTCGGCGGTCCGGCCTGCCTCCTCGTACCGCTTGAGCAGGTCGTGCATCTCGCGGCTGAGCCCGGCCAGTTCCTCGGCGGTGAGCCGTGCCAGGTACTCGCTGTTGAACGACGCGCCGCGCCACTCCGGCCCCCAGGCCGACTGGGTGTCGAGGTAGCTCCGGTAGAGGTCCGAGCGCTGGTCGAACGACATCCGTCCCACGGCCGTGTGCGCCGCGACCGCCTCCGGCGCGTCGCGGAAGTCCTCGTCGTGGAAGGTCAGCCCTTCGGACGCCGGCTGCCACCAGCGCTCACGCCCGTCCTTGCCCTGCTGCGGCGCCTCCTCGATCAGACCGTGGTCGGCGAGCTTGCGCAGGTGGTAACTGACGAGCGAGACGGCCTCGTCCACCTGCTCGGCGAGCTGCGAAGCGGTGGCCGTGCGGGAGACGTAGAGCGCGCGGTAGAGCTGCATCCGGAGGGGGTGACCGAAGGCCTTGAGCGTGGCCAGGTCGTCGATTCTGCGGGGTTCCTTCGCTGCCATACCCCCCACAGTAGATACGAAAGGAAAGTTGCACAATATAAATTGCGCAATAAATCTTGCGGATATGGCGACGCCCCGTCGTCACCCGCCGGACCGGGCTCTGAAGGGCTCTCTGAAGTACTGGAAAGGGGCTGGGAGCTGTCAGATGTCGAGCAGTCGCCTGGCCGCGAGCGCGAGGGAGATCTCGACCACGTCGGCGGGCCGCGCCAGCGAGCGGCCCGTCAGCTGCTCGAAGCGGCGCAGCCGGTTGAGGACGGTGTTGCGGTGGCAGTAGAGGCGGGTTCCGGCGCGCTGCGCCGAGCCGTCGGCCTCCAGCCAGGCCCTGAGCGTGTCCACCAGCAGATCGCGGTCGGCCGGGTCCAGCCGGTCGAGCGGACCGAACACCCGCCCGGCGAGGGCCGCGCTCAGCCGGTCGGAGGAGACGACCAGCGCGGCCGGCAGGTGCTCGTCCAGCAGCACGACGCCGCCGTCGCGCGGGCAGGCACGCAGCGCGGTCTCGGCGAGCCCGCGCGCCTCGCCGAGGGCGGCGAGCCCGGTGACGGCCGAGCCGATCCCGACGCGCGCGCCAGGGGGCGCGGTCAACTCGGCTGCGAGCGCGGTCAGTTCACGGTCCGCACGACAAGGGCCCTCGTACACGGGCTCGTTCGCCAGCAGGACGATCACATGTTCGGCGTCCCGCGACAGGTGCCGCAGCGTGCGCGTCCCCGGCGGAGGGTCCACCACGGGCGCCGCGCCACCCACGCCGGACACGGACACGGACGCGGACGCGGACACGGACATCGACGCGGACACCACGACGTAACGCCCGTCCTCGGGCAGCCCCAGCATCGCCGCGGCGTCGGGGATGTCGGCGATGCGCGCGGTCCCGTCGAGGAGGGCCGCGACCGTCAGCCGCTGCTGGTTCTCGCGGCGCCAGGCGAGCCGGCGCTCCGTGGCCCGGTACGCGTCGGCGACGAGGCCGCAGTGCTCGTCCACGAAGCTCCAGACGTCGGCGGCGACGTGGACGAGCAGCCGGATGTCCTCGGGACGGCGCCGGGTGGTCTCGTCCACGAGGCCCTGCCACACCATCGCGCCGCCCAGCCGGAAGGCGTGCAGCAACGCGTCGAGCGGCAGGCCGCGTTCGGCCCGGCACTCGCCGATCCGCCACGACAGGCGGCAGGCGGCCTCGCGTGATTCGCGGGGCCGGATCAGGGAGCCGACACTGAGCCGCAGCGAGCGGTTCACCTCCTGCCAGATCTCGGCGGCGTCGGCCTCGATCGCCGCCCGATAAGCCGGCTCCTTCTCGCGGAGCGCGGCGACCAGACGGTGCGTCAGCCCGGCGAGATCGTCCATGAGCGCCTGTGCGGCCCGGTGCAGTACGGCGACGGCCTCGGCGTCCACCAGGGAGCGGGGGCGCCGGGACGCGACGGTGGACGCCCCGGGGGATACGACCGCGGACGTGACGGGAGACGTGACGGGAGAGGCGTGCGGCGCCCGGACCCGCGAGCGGATGACATGCGGCATGGCGGCCTCCACCGGGAGTCGGTTCGCTCCGGCGCGGCGAAGTGCGGCCGACCCCGCGCCGGATCTTCCTGACGCCCGCAGAATGACATACCGCCCGGTCGGTACCTAGGGGTTCGCCGCATTCTCCTCATCACGGTCCAGCAAACGCGCCAGTTCCGTCCGTGAACGCACCCCCAACACGGCGAAGACATTGCGCAGATGGTGGTCGACCGTTCGGGGACTCACCGAGAGCCGCGCGGCCACCTCCCGGTTGGTCGCGCCCTCCGCCACGCACCGTGCGACGCGCCGCTGTTGAGCGGTCAGCGGGTCCACCGGCCCCGAACCGGCCACCGACTCCCCCGCGGCCCGCAGTTCACCGCCCGCGCGCTCGGCCCAGACGCGGGCACCGCACCGCTCGAACGCGACGAGCGCGTCCCGCAGCGGATCGCGGGCCTCGCGGGTCCTGCGCCGCCGCCGCAGCCACTGGCCGTACAGCAGCTCCGTACGGGCGCGTTCGAAGTCGCCGCCCGACCCGGCGTGGTGCGCGAGCGCTTCCTCGTAACAGGCGGCGGCTTCCCCCGGAGGGGCCAGCAGCGCCCGGCAGCGGGCCAGTTGGGCCGGCGCCTGCGGATCGGAGGTCCACGCCGTCCACCCGGTGAACTCCTCGACCACCGCGCGCGCCTCCTCCGCCCGGCCCGCCAGGACGGCGGCCTCCACGAAGCACGGGACGGCGAGCATCCGGGCCGCGAAGTGGCCGCGCCGGGGCCCCGTGAGCACCAGCGGGGCGAGCCGCGCGGCTGCCCGGGTGTGCCGGCCCGCGGCCAGATCCGCGCGGGCCACCGCCCAGGTGGCGAGCGTGGCGGCCTGCCCGAGACCGTGCGGCCCGGCGTCGGCAGCGGCCGACGCCGCGTGCTCAGCGCAGGCGGCGGCGTCGCCTTCTACGGAGGCCGCCATGGCGAGTACGGCGTGCAGCGCGGCGGCGGCGTTGCACTGCCCCAGCCGCTCGGCGGCGCGCAGCCCCTCGTACGCGTGGACGCGGGCCAGCGCGTGCCGGCCGGCCCGCAGTTCGCCGTACGCCAGGTGTTCCAGGGCCTGCGGCAGCAGCGCCTCGGGGCCGTGGGCACGTACGGCGGCCAGTGCCCGCGCGCCCGCCCGGCAGGCGGCGTCGACCTCGCCGAGTACGAGGGCGGCGATGCCCGACCGGAGCAGCGCCGCGGGGTCGCCGGTGCGGCCGTCCGCGTCGAGGCAGCCGCGCAGCAGGGCGCGCCCGTCGTCCGTACGGCCGCGGAGTACGGCGCACATGCCCGCGCGGAAGCGGTCGAGCGCCGGATCGAGCCCCGGACCGACTGCCGGACCGAACGCCGGATCGAGCCCCGGACCGAACGCCGGACCGAGCGCCCGGCGTCCGGGGCGCGGCGCGATCCGGTCCATGGCGTGGAGGTAGCCGGGCACGTCACCGGTGACCCAGGCGGCCTCCGCCGCGCCGAGCAGGGCGCCGACGGCGCGCGCCGTGTCGTGCGGCGCGAGCAGTTCGGCGGCGGTGAGGAGGACTTCCCCCGCGTCGGCGACAGGCCCGTCGCGCAGCGCGATCAGCCCGCGTACGTAGTGGGCGCGGCCGGGCGCGGGGTCGGTGCGCACCCGGGTCAGCAGCGCGCGGGCGCGTCCCGGATCACCGGCGAGCCAGGCGTGCTCGGCGGCAGCGGCGAACCGCTCGCCGCGCAGGGTCTCGTCGGTGGACAGGGCGGCGGCCCGGGTGAGGGCGGCGGCACGGTCGGCGTGCGGGCGGGGCGGCCCCGCCGCGCGTGCCAGGGCATCGGCGAGCGCCGGGTCGTGTCCGGTGGCCGCGCCGGCGCGTTGGAGAAGTCTCGGCAGCGTCCGGTGCGGTCCGTCGAGCACCGTGGCCAGGAGACGGTGTACGGCGCGACGGCGGGCGAGTGGGGCGCGGCGCAGCAGGGCCCGGCGCAGCAGTGGCTGCGTGAAGTGGACGCGCTCGCCGTCGATCCGTACCGCGCCCAGTGTCTCGGCCGGGTCCAGCCGTCCCGGGTCGACCCCGGCGAGCTGTCCGGCCCGCAGCAGGACGGCGGCGTCCGCGCCGGCGCCTTCGGGTTCGTGCTCCTCGGCGGCCGCCGCGAACAGCAGGAGCAGCCGGGTGTCGTCGGGCAGCCCGTCGACGTGCGCGGCGTACGCGTCGAGCAGGCTCTCGCCGCCGCTCAGCGGCTGTGGCAGTCCGCCCCGGCCCGCGAGTTGGTCCTCGGTCAGCCGGCCGGCGAGCGCGGTGAGCAGCCGGGGGTTGCCGGCGGCCTCGCGCAGCAGTTCCTCCCGTACGCCGGGATCGGCCCGGCCGCCGGTCAGCCGGTCGAGCAGCGCGCGGGACGCGGAGCGGTCGAGCGGTCCGAGGCGGAGCGCGGGCAGCGCGGTGAAGTCCCGCTCTCCGGGGTGCTGTTCGGCGGCGGTGAGCAGGACGGCGACCCCCCGGGCGGGGGTCAGCCGGCGGACCGCGAAGACGAGCGCGGCTCTCGACGCGGCGTCCCAGGCGTGCGCGTCGTCGACGCAGACCAGCAGGGGGCGCGGGCCGCCGAGCGTCGTCAGGAGGTCGAGCAGCGCGGTGGGGGCGGTGTCGGGGCGCGGGATGCCGGTGGCGGGCCGGGGCGGCGGTCCCGGCGCCGAGCAGAGGAGGGTGTGCAATCCGCTGTAGGGCAGCAGGCGTTCGGCGGGGGCGGCGGTCGCGTGCAGCAGGGCCGGGCCGTCCTCGCCCAGACCGTCGACGGCGTGGCGCAGGAGCGCGGTGCGGCCGAGCCCCGGCGCCCCGGTCAGCACGAGGGTGCCGCCGCGGCCGGCCGGTAAGCGGGTCAGCAGCGTTTCCAGGATGGCGAGTTCACCGCTGCGGCCGTACAGCCGGAGCGGACTGCGAACGGTCGTCGTTGGGGTCACGTCCGGCACGTTACTGCCGCGTAAACAAGCCCGGAAGGCTCGCGTCCACGGACGCCGCGCCGCCCGGCCGGTGCTGGGCGGTGACCCAGCGGGCGGGCCCCCGCACTGTGCGCGGGCACAGTGCGGGGGCCGCGGGTACGCGGTGCGGGTCAGCCGAGGGGGCAACTCCCCCGGTACTCCTCGATGGTGAGGCTCGGCCGGGGCAGCGGGCACAGGAACTGTTCGAAGCGGGTGTCGTCGTCGATGAACCGCTTCAGCCACGAGATGCTGTACTTCGCGATCGTCGTGTTCGACGAGTTGGGCGTGAGGTGGCTGGCGCCGTTGAGCTCCAGATACGCCTTGTCGAGCGAGCCGGGCAGCGACTCGTAGAACGGTTCCGAGTGCGTGGCGACGGGGGCGATCGTGTCGCCGTCGGCCCCGACGACCAGGGTGGGCGTCCGGAGCTCGGGCCAGGTCTTGTCGGTGTTCCAGCCGGTCAGCGGTATCGCCGCCTTCAGCGACGTACGGCTCTTGGCGGCCTCCAGCGAGCCGCCGCCGCCCATCGAGTGGCCCATGACGCCGAGCCGTGCCGCGTCGATCCGGGTACGGACCGTGCTTCGCTGTGTCAAGTAGTCGAGCGCGGCGAGGAGTTGACTGCCCCGGCTGGCCGGCTGGTCGAGGGTGGTGAGCGTGTCGATGGTGAAGACGACGAAGCCCTGCGAGGCGAGTCTGGGACCGAGCCAGGCCATGCTGGACTGTGTGGCGGTGAAGCCGGGGGCGACCGCCACCGCGCCGAACGTGCCGTCCGCCGTGGACGTCGGGTAGTAGATGGTGCCGCCGCCGAAGCCGCTGACGCCGAGTGAGGAGACGCTGGTCTGCGAGACGGCGTACGAGCCGCGTGCCGCCTCGATGCTGGAGACGGTGGGGGCGGGGCCGCGCTCGTAGGGGTTGGCGGCGGCTGCCTCGGGGGCGGCGCCGGCGGCCTGCGCTCCGGGGACGAGCCCGCCGAACAGTGCGGCGGTGGCGGCGCCGGCGGTCAGGGCGACGCTCCAGGTACGCGACCGGGAACGGGTGGAGAGGGAGGCGCGGCTGCGGCCCGCCGGGCTGTCGCCGGTGGAGAGTTGCTGCACGAGGGGGGTCCTCTCGGTGGGGGCGGCACCCTCGTACGAGGACCGGGCCCGTCGTCCTGGGCCGTGGCCCCCGCCGGATGGCGACCGCCGTACTGGCTGACGGAGACCACATTCCCGCCGCCAACCCCCTTCGCGCATCGGCGAGTTCGCCGGTGTTGAGCGCGAACTGCCCCGGAACGGATCGTTCCGGGGCAGTGGGCGTGTGTACGGGAGCGGCTCAGCGCACCGGGTGACCCGCGTCCCGCAGCGCCTTCTTCACCTGGGAGATCCGCAGATCGCCGAAGTGGAAGACGGAAGCGGCGAGTACGGCGTCCGCGCCCGCCTCGACGGCCGGCGGGAAGTGCGCGAGGCTCCCCGCGCCGCCCGAGGCGATGACCGGGACGGTGACGTGCTTTCGCACGGCCGCGATCATCTCCGTGTCGTAGCCGTCCTTGGTGCCGTCCGCGTCCATCGAGTTGAGCAGGATCTCCCCGGCGCCCAGTTCGGCCGCGCGGTGCGCCCACTCCACGGCGTCGATGCCGGTGCCCCGGCGCCCGCCGTGCGTGGTGACCTCGAAGGTGCCCTCGGGCGTACGCCGCGCGTCGACCGACAGGACGAGCACCTGACGGCCGAAGCGCTCGGCGATCTCCCGGATGAGGTCGGGGCGTTCGATCGCGGCCGTGTTGACGCCGACCTTGTCGGCGCCCGCCCGCAGCAGCTTGTCGACGTCCCCGGGGGTACGGACGCCGCCGCCGACCGTGAGCGGGATGAAGACCTGCTCGGCGGTGCGGCGCACCACGTCGTACGTCGTCTCGCGGTCCCCCGACGAGGCGGTGATGTCGAGGAAGGTCAGTTCGTCGGCGCCCTCGGCGTCGTACAGCCTCGCCATCTCGACGGGGTCACCGGCGTCGCGCAGATTCTGGAAGTTGACGCCCTTGACGACCCGGCCGTTGTCGACGTCCAGACAGGGGATGACTCGCACGGCGAGGCTCATGCCGGGCCTCCGGAGGGCGCGCGGAAGGCTTCCAGTTCGATCTCCACGACCAGGCTCGGGTCGATGAGGCCGGCGACGACGACCATGGTGGCGGCCGGCCGTACGGCGCCGAACGCCTCCTTGTGGGCGCGCCCCACCTCGTCCGCGTCCCCGGCGTGCGTCACGTACATCCGGGTGCGCACGACGTGTTCGGCGCCGAGGCCGAGGTCGCCCAGCGCCTTGACGCCGATACCGAAGGCGGTGACGGCCTGTTCGTACGGGCCGCCCTCGGCGATCCGCCCGTCGACGACCGAGGTACAACCGGAGACGAGGACGAGTCCGCCCGGCAGCTGGACGGCGCGGGAGTAGCCGTAGGCGTCCTCCCAGGGACCGCCCGAGACGATGCGGCGTACGCGGTCGGACGCGTCCGTGCGGACCGGGTGGTTCTCGCTCATCGGGCCACCTCCGTGAGCGCCTCTTCCAGGGTGAACGCCTTCGCGTACAGGGCCTTGCCGACGATCGCGCCCTCGACGCCCTCGGGCACCAGCGAGGCGATGGCACGCAGATCGGCGAGCGAGGAGACGCCGCCGGAGGCGACGACCGGCCGGTCGGTGGCCGCGCACACGCTCTTGAGCAGCTCCAGATTGGGCCCTTGGAGCGTGCCGTCCTTGGCGATGTCGGTGACGACGTACCGTGCGCAGCCCTCCGCGTCGAGGCGCGCCAGTGTCTCCCAGAGGTCGCCGCCCTCGCTGGTCCAGCCGCGCCCGCGCAGTGTCGTACCGCGTACGTCGAGGCCGATCGCGATCTTGTCGCCGTACTCGGCGATGGCCTTGGCCGCCCACTCAGGGGTCTCCAGCGCCGCCGTACCGAGGTTGACGCGCGTGCAGCCGGTGGCGAGCGCGGCGGCGAGCGAGGCGTCGTCGCGGATGCCTCCGGACAGCTCGACCTTGATGTCCATGGCGTCGGTGATGCCGGCGACGAGGTCCCTGTTGTCACCGGTGCCGAACGCCGCGTCGAGGTCCACGAGATGCAGCCACTCGGCGCCCGCGCGCTGCCAGGCGAGTGCGGCTTCCAGCGGTGAGCCGTAACCGGTCTCGGAGCCCGACTCGCCGTGGACGAGCCGCACGGCCTGGCCGTCGCGCACGTCGACGGCGGGGAGGAGTTCGAGCCTCGTCACGGAGGACGGGGTGGGTGTGCCGGACATCAGAAGGTTCCGATCCAGTTGGACAGCAGCTGGGCTCCGGCGTCGCCGGACTTCTCGGGGTGGAACTGCGTGGCCCACAGTGCACCGTTCTCCACGGCGGCCACGAACGGCTCGCCGTGCCGGGACCAGGTGACCTTCGGGGCGCGGATCTTGGGGTTGGTGACTTCGAGGGACCAGTCGTGGACGGCGTAGGAGTGCACGAAGTAGTAGCGCTCCCCGGCGTCGAGCCCGGCGAAGAGCCGGCTGTCCTCGGGTGCCTCGACGGTGTTCCAGCCCATGTGCGGGACGGTCGGGGCGGTGAGCGGGCCGACGGTGCCGGGCCACTCGTCGAGACCCTCGGTCTCCACGCCGTGCTCGATGCCGCGCTCGAAGAGGATCTGCATGCCGACGCAGATGCCCAGGACGGGGCGTCCGCCCGCCAGCCTGCGGCCGACGATCCAGTCGCCGCGCGCCGCGCGGAGCCCTTCCATGCAGGCGGAGAAGGCGCCGACGCCGGGCACGATCAGCCCGTCGGCGTTCATGGCCTTGTCGAAGTCACGGGTGATCTCGACCTCCGCCCCCGCGCGGGCGACGGCGCGCTCGGCCGAACGGACGTTGCCGAAGCCGTAGTCGAGGACGACGACGTTCTTGGTCATTCCCACAGTCCCTGGATACGGAGGACGCCGGCCACGAGGCAGAGCGCGGAGCAGATGCCGAGCAGGACGATGACGCCCGTGGGCTGCTTCTGCTTGGCGAAGGAGTAGACGCCGCCGGCCAGGAACAGGCCGAGGACGATCAGGATGGTGTTGAGACCGGTCATGGAATTACAACGCGCCCTTCGTGGACGGGAGGATGCCGACGGCGCGCGGGTCGCGTTCGCTCGCGTACCGCAGCGCGCGGGCGAGGGCCTTGAACTGGCACTCGACGATGTGGTGCGCGTTGCGCCCGTACGGGACGTGCACGTGCAGCGCGATCTGCGCCTGGGCGACGAACGACTCCAGGATGTGCCGGGTCATGGTCGTGTCGTAGCCGCCGATCATCGGCGCCATGCCCTCCGGCTCGGTGTGCACCAGGTACGGGCGGCCGGAGAGGTCCACGGTGACCTGGGCGAGCGATTCGTCCAGCGGGACGGTGCAGTTGCCGAAGCGGTAGATGCCGACCTTGTCGCCGAGCGCCTGCTTGAAGGCGGCGCCGAGGGCGAGGGCGGTGTCCTCGATGGTGTGGTGCGAGTCGATGTGCAGATCGCCCTCGGTCTTGACCGTCAGGTCGAAGAGGCCGTGCCTGCCGAGCTGGTCGAGCATGTGGTCGTAGAAGCCGACACCCGTCGACACCTCGACCCTGCCCGTGCCGTCGAGGTCGAGCTCGACAACGACCGAGGTCTCCTTGGTCGTTCGTTCCACGCGGCCGATACGGCTCATGCGCTCTGCTCCTTCGTCAATTTACGTACCGCGTCGAGGAACGCGTCGTTCTCGGACGGGGTGCCCGCCGTGACCCGCAGCCGGCCGGGGACGCCGTTGTCGCGGACCAGCACGCCCTGGTCGAGGATCGTCCGCCAGGCCCGGTGCGCGTCGTCGAAGCGGCCGAACTGGACGAAGTTGGCGTCCGATTCGGTGACCTCGAAGCCCATCGCCCGCAATTCGGTGACCAGCCGGTCCCGCTCGGTCTTGAGCTGTTCGACATATCCGAGCAGCGTATCGGTGTGCTCCAGCGCGGCGAGCGCGGTGGCCTGGGTGACGGCGGAGAGGTGGTACGGCAGGCGTACCAGCTGCACCGCGTCGACCACGGCGGGGTCGGCGGCGAGATAGCCCAGGCGCAGTCCGGCGGCGCCGAAGGCCTTGGACATCGTGCGGGAGACGACGAGGTTCGGGCGGCCCGCGAGCAGCGGCAGCAGCGTGGGGTGGTGGCTGAATTCGACGTACGCCTCGTCGACGACGACCAGCGACGGCCTGGCTGCCTGCGCCGCGTCGTACAGCCGCAGGACGGTCGCGGCGTCGACGGCGCTGCCGGTGGGGTTGTTGGGGGTGGTGATGAAGACGACGTCGGGGCGGTGCTCGGTGATGGCCCGCCCGGCGGCGGCCACGTCGATGGTGAAGTCCTCGTTGCGGGGGCCGGAGAGCCAGCCGGTGCTGGTGCCGCGCGCGATGAGGTGGTGCATCGAGTACGAGGGCTCGAAGCCGATCGCGGTGCGGCCGGGGCCGCCGAACGTCTGGAGCAGCTGCTGGATGACCTCGTTGGAGCCGTTGGCGGCCCAGACGTTGGCGGCGGTCAGCGGGAGGTCGCCGGCGGTGCGGCGCAGATAGGCGGCCAGCTCGGTGCGGAGTTCGACCGCGTCCCGGTCGGGGTAGCGGTTGAGGCCGCGCGCGGCCTCGCGGACCCGCTCGGTGATCCGCTCGACGAGCGCCTCGGGCAGCGGGTACGGGTTCTCGTTGGTGTTGAGGTGCACGGGGACGTCCAACTGGGGCGCCCCGTAAGGGGACTTGCCGCGCAGTTCGTCGCGTACGGGAAGGTCGTCGATGCCGGTCACGCGCCCTCCCCGGAGCGCTGCGCCTGCGGCAGTTTCCAGCCGAAGCGCGCCTTGACGGCGGCGCCGTGCGCGGGCAGGTCCTCGGCCTCGGCGAGCGTCACGACGTGGTGGGCGACGTCGGCGAGCGCGTCGCGCGTGTAGTCCACGATGTGGATGCCGCGCAGGAAGGACTGGACGGAGAGGCCGGACGAGTGGCAGGCACAACCGCCGGTCGGCAGGACGTGGTTGGAGCCGGCGCAGTAGTCACCGAGCGAGACCGGCGCGTACGGGCCCACGAAGATCGCGCCCGCGTTGCGGACCCGGGCGGCGACGGCGGCGGCGTCGGCGGTCTGCACCTCCAGGTGCTCGGCGCCGTACGCGTCGACCACCCGCAGGCCCTCCTCGACGCCGTCGACCAGCACGATCGCGGACTGCTTGCCCGCCAGGGCGGGCGCGATGCGGTCCTCGACGTGCTTGGTGGCGGCGGTCTGCGGCACCAGTTCCTTCTCGACCGCGTCGGCCAGTTCGACGGAGTCGGTGACGAGGACGGCGGCGGCGAGCGGGTCGTGCTCGGCCTGGCTGATCAGGTCGGCGGCGACGTGCGCCGGGTCGGCGGTCGCGTCGGCGAGGACGGCGATCTCGGTCGGGCCGGCCTCGGTGTCGATGCCGATCCGGCCCGCGAAGTAGCGCTTGGCGGCGGCGACCCAGATGTTGCCGGGGCCGGTGACCATGTCGGCGGGCGGGCAGCCGTCGGGCCCGGTCGTGCCGTACGCGAACATCGCGACGGCCTGGGCGCCGCCGACCGCGTACACCTCCTCGACACCGAGCAGCGCGCAGGCGGCGAGGATCGTCGGGTGCGGCAGGCCGCCGAACTCCTTCTGGGGAGGGGAGGCGAGCGCGATCGAGCCGACGCCCGCTTCCTGCGCCGGGACCACGTTCATGATCACGGACGACGGGTAGACGGAGCGTCCGCCGGGCGCGTACAGCCCGACGCGGCCGACCGGCACCCACTTCTCGGTCACCTTGCCGCCGGGCACGACCTGGGTGGTGTGCTCCGCGCGCCGCTGGGCGCGGTGGACGATACGGGCCCGCCTGACGGACTCGTCGAGCGCGGCCCGTACGGCGGGATCCAGGGCCTCCAGGGCCCCGGTGAGGGCTTCGGCGGGGACCCGGACCCGGTCGAGCGTCACTCCGTCGAACGTCGCCGCGTACTCGATCAGCGCCGCGGTGCCGCGATGGCGTACGTCCTCGCAGATGGGCCGCACCTTCGCCAGGGCGGCTTCCACGTCGAACTCGGCACGGGGCAGCAGGCCGCGCAGTGCGCCGCCCTCGGGGAGGGCGTCGCCGCGCAGATCGATTCGTGAGATCACGCGGTCAATTCTCGCAGACCGGATATCGCCGCCGGTCGCCCGTATCACTGGCTGATATGAGCCCCGGATGTCACTCACGGCTACTAACGTTGACGATCGGCGTTCATTCGGTCACTCAGAGGGAAGAACATTCGTACGACTTCACAACAGCAGCCCCGCACGGCGACGGCCGCCCGGGAGTCACACGACCACCGACACACCACGACCACGCACAGCGACAGGCACGGCAAACGGGGAAGTGAGGCGCGGCAGTGTCCGAGCCGCAGGACGACGAAGCTCCGGAGTGGCTCTCTGCCACAGAACTCGGCATGTGGCAGGCATTTCGGAACGGCAGCACCTACGACCTGAGCGTGCCGAGCCCACTGCTCAACGATCCGGCCGCGGCCGGCCCCTGGGGCGAGCACCGCAGCGTGCGCGCCCGGGTCGTCGCCCTGCTGCTGCTCAGCGGCCCCTCGGCGCGCCCCGGCCGGGTCGCCGCCCTCAAGCTGCGCGGGGCGTACATCAGCGGGTCGCTGGATCTCGCGGGCGGCAAGGTCGAGCCGTACGTGGAGCTGACCTTCTGCCGCTTCGAGCGCGAAGTGGTGCTGCCGGAGTGCCACTTCACCACCCTGCGGCTGGTGGGCTGTGTGATCCCGCGCCTGGAGGCCGCCCGGCTGCGCACCGAGGGCGATCTGCATCTGCCGCGCTGCCATGTCGCGCGCGGTATCCGGCTGACCGACGCGCACATCGGCACGGACCTGCTGATCAGCCAGATATCCGTCCGGCCCGACAGCGACAGCCGGTCGATAGCGGCCGACGGGATGTCGGTGGGGCAGGATCTGCAGGCCGAACAGATGGAGACGCACGGCGAGTTCAGCCTGCGAGGCTCGACGGTCGGGGGCTCGCTGATGCTGCGCGGCAGCCGGCTGCGCGCGGCGGGCCAGCGCCGCGCGCTCAACGCGCCGCAGCTGACCGTGGAGCGCTCGCTCTACATGACGGGCGCCGTCGTGAGCAGCGCGACGGGCAACGCCAACTCCACCCCGCCGTACGGCACGGTCTACACCGGCGCCACGGGCGGCGCCGCGGTGCTGCCGCCGGGCACCGAGATCCGGCGGTTCGAGTGCTACGGCGGAGTCCGCCTGGACGACGGGCGGATCGGCGACTCGATCGACTTCCACCAGGCGCGCTTCCTGATGGCGGCCGGCGAGGAGCTGTCGCTGCGCCGGATCACCGCGACGGAGCTGCGTTTCCAGTGCGAGCGCCCGCTGGAGGGCCGGGTCGTGCTGAACGGCGCGAGGATCACGACGCTGATGGATCTGTCCACGAGCTGGCCGGGCCCCGGCGGCCTGGCGATGGGGGGCTTCGTCTACGAGAATGTGGTGCCGTCCGGCCATTTCCCCCTGAACCGGCGGCTGGAGTGGCTGGACTCGGCGACACCGGAGTACTCGCCGGAGCCGTACGAACGGCTCGCGCAGGTGATGCGCAACAGCGGTGAGGACGCCGACGCCCGCGAGGTGCTGCTGGCCAAGCAGCGCAGACGGCGCGAGACGCTGCCGCTGGCGGCGAAGACCTGGGGGTACGTCCAGGACTGGACGGTGGCGTACGGCTACCGGCCGGGCCGGGCCGCGCTGTGGATGGCCATGCTGTGGGCGGCGGGCACGTTCGCCTTCGCACGGAACGCGCCGGAGCCGCTGAAGGGCGAGGAGCACCCGGCGTGGAATCCGGCGCTGTACGTGCTGGATCTGCTGGTGCCGGTGATCAATCTCGGCCAGGACGGGCACTGGCGGACGGAGGGCGGCTGGCAGTGGCTGGCGGCCGCGATGGTGCTGCTCGGCTGGATCCTCGCCACAACAGTCGCAGCAGGTGCCTCACGTCTCCTGCGCCGCGGCTGACACAGCACCCGGCCCGCTTTCTTTACCTTCCCTTGACCAGTCGGAAGACAACCTTTCACCCACCACCAAAGCTTCACATATGCCCTCTGGCGCCCCTGCGACCTGCGGTTTTCAATGGTCCGCACCATGTCATTGATTCGCGCACTGATCAGTACCGCGCGCATGCTCCGGCACACCCCGCGGCTCGCCGACGGGCTTCCGCCGGACGATGCGGTACTGCTCGACGCCCCCGACGACCGGCTCGCCCCGGCGCTCGTCTCGGCCGCCCTCGGCGAGTACGAGCAGGCGGCGAAGCTGCTGGCGACCACACGTGAATCAGCCGAATGGGAGAACCGCGACCGCTATGTGATGCGGCTCGCCGCCTTCGCCCACCACCGTGACGAATGGCTGGGCCACTGGCTCGCCGCGGCCCCGCACGACCCGGACGCGCTGGTCCTCAAGGCCGAGCTGGGCGTGCGCAGGGCCTGGGAGTCCCCGGCCCGCGCCGAGCTGCTGCGCGAGATGGGCCCGCGGATCGGCGCGGCGGCCGAGGCCGACACGCGCGACCCGGTGCCGTGGCGGATCGCCCTGGACCACGCGCGTGGCACGCACGCGGGCCACCATGCCTTCGAGTCGCTGTGGGCCGAGGCGGTGCGCCGCTCCTCGCACCACTACGGGTGTCATGTCGCGGCGCTCCAGTACCTCTCCGCCCAGTGGCACGGCTCGCACCAGGAGTGCTTCGACTTCGCCGAACAGGCCGCCGAGGACGCGCTGCCCGGATCACTCGTGAAGGCGCTTCCGATGCGGGCCGCCTTCAGCCGGCTGGTGAGCGGCGACCCCGCCTCCGTGGCGACGGACCGGATCGACGCGGCCTGCGACGAGGCGATCCTGCTCTCCTCCCTGTACGCGGTGGGCGATCCCTGGCCGGCGGAGGTACGGAATCTGCTGGCGTACGTGCTGGTCGGACGGCACCGGTGGGACGAGGCACTGGAACAGTTCCGGCTGATCGGCCCCTACGCGACGTCGTTTCCGTGGACCGCGCTGACCGACGATCCGCTGGGCCAGTTCCTGGAGACACGCGACGGCGTACGGCTCCAGGTGGCCTCCGGGATGCCCTTGTGGAACCGGACAGACAGAGGGCGTCCGCGCGGCCATTACGCTTGAGCGTTGTGACCACCGCACATCTCCCTCTCTTCCCGCTGAACGCGGTGTTGTTCCCGGGCCTCGTCATGCCCCTGAACATCTTCGAGGAGCGGTATCGCGCCATGATGCGCGAGCTGCTCAAGACCGACGAGTCCGAACCGCGACGCTTCGTCGTGGTCGCCATCCGCGACGGGCACGAGGTCGCGCCGACCGCCCCCGGCCTGCCCGATCCCACCTCCGTACCGGAACGCGGTCCGGCGGCGGGCTTCGGCACCGATCCGCTGAACTCCTTCCACGAGGTGGGCTGCGTCGCCGACGCGACCACCATCCGCGAACGCCCGGACGGCAGCTTCGAGGTCCTGGCCACCGGCACCAGCCGGGTGCGGCTGCTCTCGGTCGACACCGGCGGGCCCTATCTGACCGCCAAGGTCGAGGCCGTCGCCGAGGACTCGGGCGAGGGCGCGGGCGCGCTCGCCGAAGGCGTGCTGCGGGCGTTCCGCAGCTACCAGAAACGGCTGGCGGGCGCGCGTGAACGGTCGCTGTCGACCGGCAGCGACCTGCCCGACGAACCGTCCGTGGTCTCGTACCTGGTGGCCGCAGCGGCCGTCCTGGACACCCCGGCGAAGCAGCGGCTGCTCCAGGCACCGGACACCGTGACGCGGCTGCGGGAGGAGCTGAAGCTCCTGCGGGCCGAGACGGCGGTGATCCGGCATCTGCCGTCGCTGCCGGCCGTGGACCTCACGCTGAAGCCCACCAGCCCGAACTGAGCCGCCCAACTCACGCGAGGAACACGTCCCTTGGCGAAAGCGCAGTCCAAGAAGCAGCCGAAGAAAGCCGCGGGCGGCACCCCGGCGACGGTCGCGCTGACGGCGGCGAAGGCCGAGTTCACCCTGCACGCGTACGAGCACGACCCGGCGGCGCCCTCGTACGGCGAGGAGGCCGCGGAGGCGCTGGGGGTGTCGGCGGACCGGGTGTTCAAGACGCTGGTCGCCGACGTCGACGGTGAACTGACCGTGGCGGTCGTCCCGGTCTCCGGCTCGCTGGACCTGAAGGCGCTGGCCGCCGCGGTGGGCGGCAAGCGGGCGACGATGGCGGACCCGTCGGCGGCGGAGCGCACCACGGGTTACGTACGCGGCGGCATCTCGCCCCTGGGCCAGCGCAAGCGGCTCCGTACGGTGGTCGACTCCTCGGCGCGGGCCCACCCGACGGTCTGTGTCTCGGCGGGCCGCCGCGGCCTGGAGGTGGAGCTGTCCCCGTCGGACCTGACATCCCTGACGTCGGCGACGCTGGCGCCGATCGCCAGGGCCTGACGGCCGCGCGCGACAGGCGCTGTCAGCGCCCCGCGCCGCCCGGCTCGTCCTCCGGGCCCGCGGGAAGGTACGGCGCCCCGAACGGCACCCACTCCGGGTCCGGGTCGCGCGGCCCGAACAGGGCCGTCAGCGCCAGGTGCACGACCATCGCCGCCACCGGCCACACCAGCAGCGCGCCCCGCGCGTTCAGCTCCAGCGGGGCGTCGAACGTCTTGCCCTGCCCCACCGCGCGCGCCTGCGTCACCACGTCGTCCGGGCCCAGCCCCCAGCCGATCAGCCAGGCCAGCCCCGACGCGAGCAGCCCGCCCAGCGCCAGGCCCACGACCAGCGGGATACCGCCGCGCCGGCGGAACCAGAAGACCAGGGCGGCACTGACCGCGCCGAATCCCAGGGCCAGCAGGACGAACGTGCCGTCCGCGCCGATCGCCTCCTCGCCCTCCGTGTCCTTCAGGAAGACGGCCGAGTCACCGGCGATCAGCGGCACCCGGGGCGACAGCCAGAGCCAGAGCAGTCCGAACAGGACACCGGAGAGTGCCACGACGAGCGTCACGACGGCGGCCTGCTTCAGCTCGGTCCTCGTGTCGGTCCCGTCCGCCGTCTCGGCGACGTAGGCGTGGGCTCCCGCGCCCTGCGGCTTCTGCCAGGGATCGTCGTTCTGCGGCTGGTGGGGCGGCGTCAGGGGTGCTGTCACCCCGCCATCGTGCCAGGCATGGCCCGGCCGTGCCTCATCGGACCGCCGCACGCCTGTACGCCCAGGTCGCCACGGCCAGCGACACGACACCGACGGCCGCGCAGACCGCCAGATCGAGCGCGACGGTGGCCCAGTCGGGATGGCTGTCGAAGCTACGGGCCAGGGCCTCCACCCCGTAGGTGGACGGCAGCAGATCGCGGGCGTACGTGATCGGCCCCGGCAGCCGGTCGGCGGGCAGCACCCCGAGCAGCAGCGCGGCGGACATGCCGAGCTGCCCGAGCAGCGTGGCCAGCTCCTGACGCGGCGCGAGGAGTCCCAGCGCGGCGCCGAGACCGGCGAGCGCGGCGCCGGAGAGCGGAATGACGGCGACCAGCACCCAGAGGTGGGTGAGCGGCAGGTCGAAGAGCAGACTGCCGGTCACGGCCGTCACCGCGGTGCCCGGCACGGTGAACGAGGCGTACGCGCCGGCCGCGCCCAGCACCACGGCGGCGGGCGGCACGGGCAGTGTCGCGTAGTGGTCGAGGCCGCCGGTCGCCCGCAGCTGCCCGAAGTACTGGGCGAGCAGATTGAGCGCCACGAAGGCCACGACGAGCACGCTCGACCCGGCCACCACGGCCCGCGCCTCGGCGCCGCCGTCGACGACACCGCGCATCAGGATCATGATCCCGACGGACTGGAAGGTCGCGACGAAGAGGAGCGGGATACGGGCGACGCGGGCCCGCGAGAGCTGCGCGCGGTACACGGCGGCCATCGAGGGCAGCAGACGCGCGCGGGGAGCCAGCGGCGCCGGCGCCCCGTCGGCTCCGTCGGTTGCGGCACGGGTGTCCGGGGCTGTCCGGCTCTTCCCGGCGACGGCCTCCGCGGGCACGATGCTCACCTGGCGCTGCTCCTGTTCGGTGCGGACGGGCGGGTGCGGGCGCGGCGGTTCGGGTACGGCGCCGACCGGGACCAGCGTGTCATACGGCCCGAACGCGCCGAACGCCCCGTACGGGCGGGCCAGTCCACGTCGGTCACGGGGAGTACGGCGCGGCCCCCGGTGGCGACCGGGCCGGGCCTCGGAGCCGTAATCCCGAAGTCTCTCGCCGGCCCGTCCGTCCCGCCGTCACCCGTCATCCCTTCACCAGCCCCGGCACCTGGCCGCCGAGCGCCAGATACACGTCCTCCAGGCTCGGCGTCGCCAGCGTGAAGTCGTCCAGCGCCGCGAAGGCGGCGCCGCCGGTCACCGCCGCGACGGCCGCGCGCGCCTCGTCGGGGGCGAGCCGCAGCACCCAGCGGCGGCCCGACTCCTGCGCGGATCCGCGCAGCGCGGCGACCTCCGGAACGTCGAGCGGGGCGCGCTCGCGCCAGACGAGTTCGAGCCGTACCTCGCCGGCGACCTGTTCCTTGAGTCCGGACGGGGTGTCGCAGGCGATGACCTTGCCCCGGTCGAGGACGGCGACCCGGTCGAGGACCGTCTCGGCCTCGATGACGTTGTGGGTGACGAGCAGCACGGTCGCCCCGCGTTCGGCCCGGCGGCGGTCGACCGCCGCCCAGACGGCGCGCCTGGCGACCGGGTCCATGCCGGTGGTGGGCTCGTCCAGGACGAGCACGGGCCGCTCCCCCACCAGCGTGGCGGCGAAGCAGGCCATCCGGCGCTGACCGCCGGAGAGCTTCTTCAGAGGGCGGCCGGCGAGTTCGGTGAGGCCGAGTTCGGCGAGCACGGCGTCGCGCTCGGCGCGCGCCTCGTCCAGGCCGAGCCCGCGCAGCCTGCCCGTGGTCTCGGCCGCGAGCCCGACGGTCAACTCGTCGAGTGCGGTGGACTGCTGGCCGAGATAGCCGATGAGGCGGGAGGCGCGTTCGGGGTGGCGGACCAGGTCGTGTCCGAGGACCTTGACGCTGCCGGAGTCGGGCCGCATGAGTCCGGTGAGCTGGCGTACGAGGGTGGACTTGCCCGCGCCGTTGGGGCCGAGCAGTCCGAAGATCTCACCGCGCCGCACGTCCAGGGAGATGCCGTCGGTGGCGCGCACCTCGGGTGTCGCCGGGGCCCCACGCCTGCCGCGCGCGGCGGGGTACGTCTTGACCAGCTCCCGCACCGCGCACACCGTACTCACAAGGGTCGAGCCTACGGGGTCCGACCGCCCCGAATACGTCCGGGGGCGCCCGGTGACCCTTCGCGGCCACGGCGTGTCCGCAAAGTCCCGCCCGGCCCGCGACGCCGCGGTGACATCAGCCGCAGCCGCGGCGGGCGGCACCTCGCCGCGTTGTCGACGGCCCGGCCACGTACGGCCGGGCCGTCGACAGCGCCGGTCCGCCGCCGTGCGACGCACCACACCAGTCGACGAGGGCCCATCCTTTCGGGCGCACGGCGCCACTGCGCGGGCACACCCCAGGGGTGTCACGGGCCGTGGGTCCGCCGGGCGCCCGGGGTCAGGCGCTACCCGGCCGCCCCGCCGGTCCTCACTCCGCCGCCCCGTCGGTCTTCGCGGGCGGGTGCTCCGCCGCCGCCCGCACGTCGATCTCGCGCCAGAATCCCGCTCTGATCGCGTACCGGTCGTGCTCGTCGATCTGGTCGTCCTTGTGCGCCAGCAGCCCGAAGCGCGCGGCGTATCTGAGCACCTCGCCGTCGATGCGGTGCGGGATCCGCGGGTACATCGTGGACAGCTTCTGCACATGGCCGGCCTCGGGCAGCCGCTCCATCCACCGGCGGGCGAACACCTGTCCCACCTCGAACGGGTCGCCGCCGACCGTCGTGATGTCCTCCTCGCGGTCGGCCCAGCGCTGCTCGGCGCTGGTGAGCTGCGCGAGCGTGGGCAGCGACGCGGTCTCGGGCGACTCGCCGAGCTGGCCCCCGGCCCCCGGGCGCTCGACCCAGCCCCGGTCGGACGACCAGCGCAGCGTCGCGTTCGCCGGCGGGGGCGGCGCGGCATGCGATCCGGCCGCGCGCAGCGCGGCCAGGTCCTTGGGGGTGGGGACGCCCTTGCCGCCGGCGGGCGCCGGATGCGTGGTCCCGGGGTCATGCCCCGGTACGTGTCCCGGCGTATGTCCCGGCGCGTGTCCCGGCGCGTCCTGCGTCGCCGGCGGCGCCGTGCCGTTGCGCGCGGACGTGGCCTGCGCCTCCGCCGCCCGTTCGGCGGACGCGGCGAGCGCCGACTCGGGCAGCGGCGCCGAGAGGATGGCGGCGATCTCGGGGCGGGGCACGGGCGGCGGCGCGCAGATGCCGCCGAAGTCCTTGGCGCGTACGGCCTTGGTGATCCAGGCCCGGTCGAGCACGCGGCGTTCGTCCGCCTCGGCCACCAGGTCCTCGGACTGGTTGTAGTCGCCGTCCGCCGCCTGCACCGCCCAGAGGTGCACGGCGACGCCGTGTTCCTTGGCGGACATCAGGCCGGGCAGCAGATCACCGTCACCGGTCACCAGCACGATGTCCGAGCAGGCGCGATTTCTGGCCAACTCCGTGAGCTCGGCGTGCATCGCCGCGTCGACGCCCTTCTGCGCCCAGCGGCCGTCGCTGCGGGTCAGGGCGCCCAGCCGGACGGTGACACGTGACATGACGCGCAAGCGCCGGTGCTCGGGCTGCGGTACGCGGTCGGGGGCGCCGTCGAACCAGTAGATACGGAGCAGCGGCTGCTCCGTATCGGCCTCGGCGCGCTCGCGCAGACCCTGGATGAGGGCGGCGTGGTCGACGGTGATGCGGGAGCGGGCCGGTTCTCCGGCGAGGAGGCTCGCGGCGGCGCCCAGCAGGTAACCGGCGTCCACCAGGACGACGCAGCGGTCCACGTGTTCCACCCTCTTTCGGGAACGTCGGGATCGGAAGTTACTACGGGTTTCCTTCGAGTCTGCCCGACCGCAACTGGCTTAACGGCCGGAACTGGATCATCGGCGTGGCGTATCGGTTTCGGCTACCCCTACGGACACCGGAACTTCTGACCGTTACGCACAGCAATGATCCAAAATGCGGCGGTTAACGGCATATGTGAATCTGGTCGCGGCCCTGGCCCCAACATCCTTCAGGAGGCAGCACCATGGCCAAGAACAAGAACCGTGACCGCGGCAAGCACCAGGACCGTTCGGCCGCCGAGCGCGGCAACGAGCAGTCCTCGTCCCCCTCGACGGAGGCCAAGGCCGAGCAGATACAGGAACGGGTCACTCCGTCCGACGTCCCCCACAAGGGCCGTGAGAAGCGTTTCGGCCACAACTGACGCGGCCGGCCGCGCATGACGGGAGGGGCACGCCCGGGAATCCGGGCGTGCCCCTCCGCGTAGGTGTACGCCTCCGGCTATCCCGCCAGGCAGGACGGCCCGAGCAGCACCTTCAAGTCGCCGAAGAGCGCCGGGTCGGGCTGCACCCGGTGCCGGTCGAGCCGCAGGACGGTGGTCTTGCGCGCGCCCTGAAGTTTGATCCGCACCTCGGAGTTGCCCCGGTGGTGGCTGAGGATCTCGCCGAGCCTGCTGACCATGGGCGGGGTGAGCTTCACGGTGGGGATGGTGATGGTGACCGGCGCGTTGGTCCCGGCGGACGACAGGTCGGGGACCTGGAGTTCCATCGCGACCAGACGCGGGATGTCCTCGCGCTTGTCGAGCCGGCCCTTGACGAAGACGACCGTGTCCTCGACCAGTTGGGTGGACACGAGCTGGTACGTCGCGGGGAAGAACATGCACTCGATCGAGCCCGCCAGGTCCTCCACGGTGGCGATGGCCCACGCGTTGCCCTGCTTGGTCATCTTCCGCTGGAGACCGGAGATGATGCCGCCGATGGTGACCACCGCGCCGTCGGAGTGCTCGCCGCCGGTGAGCTGCGAGATCGCCGCGTCTGACTTGTCGGACAGCACGTGCTCGATACCGAAGAGCGGGTGGTCGGAGACGTACAGGCCGAGCATTTCCCGCTCCTGCGCGAGCAGATACGACTTGTCCCACTCGATGTCGGAGAATTCGACGTCGAGGCCGAAGCCCGGCTCGGAGGAGTCGTCGCTTTCGCCCATGCCGCCGAAGAGGTCGAACTGCCCCTCCGCCTCTTTGCGCTTGACCTGTACGACGTTGTCGATCATCGGCTCGTGGTGCGCGACCAGCCCCTTGCGGGTGTGGCCCATCTCGTCGAAGGCGCCCGCCTTGATGAGGGATTCGACGGTGCGCTTGTTGCAGACGACGGCCTCGACCTTGTCGAGGAAGTCGGGGAACGTGGCGTACTTCCCCTTCGCCTTGCGTGAGCGGATGATCGAATCGACCACGTTCGTGCCGACGTTCCGGACGGCCGTCAGGCCGAAGAGAATCACGTCGTCGCCCTGCGCGGCGAAATTCGCCACCGACTCGTTCACATTCGGCGGCAGCACCTTGATGCCCATCCGGCGGCACTCGTTGAGATAGACCGCCGACTTGTCCTTGTCGTCCTTCACCGAGGTCAGCAGCGCCGCCATGTACTCGGCGGGATAATTCGCCTTGAGGTACGCGGTCCAGTAGGTGACGAGGCCGTACGCGGAGGAGTGCGCCTTGTTGAACGCGTATCCCGCGAACGGGACCAGCACGTCCCACAGCGCCTTGATGGCCTCGTCCGAGAAGTTGTTCTTCTTGGCACCGGCCTGGAACAGGACGAAATTCTTCGCCAGTTCGTCGGCCTTCTTCTTGCCCATCACGCGGCGGAGGATGTCCGCCTCGCCGAGCGAGTAACCGGCGATGATCTGCGCGGCCTTCTGCACCTGCTCCTGATACACGATCAGGCCGTGGGTGAGACCGAGGACCTCCTTGAGAGGCTCCTCCAACTCCGGGTGGATCGGGGTGATCTCCTGCTGCCCGTTCTTGCGCAGCGCGTAGTTCGTGTGCGAGTTCATGCCCATCGGGCCCGGCCGGTACAGGGCCGACACGGCGGAGATGTCCTCGAAGTTGTCGGGCTTCATCAGCCGCAGCAGCGAGCGCATCGGGCCGCCGTCGAACTGGAAGACACCGAGCGTGTCACCCCGGCACAGCAGTTCGTACGTATGGGGGTCGTCCAGCGGCAGGGACAGGAGCTCCAGATCGACGCCCTTGTTGGCCTTCACCATCTTGACCGCGTCGTCCATGATGGTCAGATTTCGCAGACCCAGGAAGTCCATCTTCAGCAGGCCGAGCGACTCGCACTGCGGATAGTCCCACTGCGTGATCGTGACGCCGTCGGTGTGCCTGACCCAGACCGGCACATGGTCGGTGATCGTCTCGCTGGACATGATCACGCCGGCCGCGTGCACACCCATCTGCCGCACCAGCCCCTCGACACCCTTCGCGGTGTCGATGACCTTCCGTACGTCCGGCTCGTTCTCGTACATCCCCCGGATCTCGCCCGCCTCGCTGTAGCGCGGGTGCTTGGGGTCGGTGATGCCGTTGAGGTCGATGCCCTTGCCGAGGACGTCCGCCGGCATCGCCTTGGTGAGGCGGTCACCCATCGCGTACGGGTAACCCAGCACGCGGGCCGAGTCCTTGATGGCGTTCTTCGCCTTGATCTTTCCGTACGTGCCGATCATGGCGACCTTGTCGGCGCCGTACTTCTCGGTCACATAACGGATGACCTCACCGCGCCGACGCTCGTCGAAGTCGATGTCGACATCCGGCATGGAGATGCGCTCGGGGTTGAGGAAACGCTCGAAGATCAGGCCGTGTTCGATCGGGTCGAGGTCGGTGATGCCCATCGCGTACGAGACGATCGAGCCGGCCGCGGAGCCCCGGCCGGGGCCGACGGCGATGCCGTTGTTCTTGGCCCACATGATGAAGTCCGCGACGACGAGGAAGTATCCCGGGAACCCCATCTCGATGATGATGCCCATCTCGTACTCGACCTGCTTCTGGCGGTCTTCCGGGATACCGCCCGGGAAACGCCTGGCCATCCCCCGCATGGTCTCCTCGCGGAACCAGGTGACCTCGGTGAAGCCGTCGGGGATGTCGAACTTCGGCATCAGGTTCCGCTCCTGGAACCAGCCCTCCGTATCGATCTGCTGCGCCACCAGAAGCGTGTTCGCGCACCCCTGCTGCCAGGCGTCCGACGAATCGACCGCATACATCTCGTCCGTCGACTTCAGGTAATAACCCGTCCCGTCGAATCGGAACCGGTCCGGATCCGACAGATTCTTACCCGTCTGAATACACAGCAACGCGTCATGCGCCGTCGCCTCGTTGGCGTACGTGTAATGCGAGTCGTTCGTCACCAGCGGCGGAATCCCCAGCTTCTTCCCCACCTCCAGCAACCCGTCACGCACCCGGCGCTCGATCTCGATACCGTGGTCCATCAGCTCCAGGAAATACCGGTCCTTGCCGAAGATGTCCTGGTAGTCCGAAGCCGCCTGCACCGCCTCGTCGAACTGGCCCAACCGAAGCCTGGTCTGCAACTCACCCGACGGGCACCCCGTCGACGCGATCAGACCCTCCGACCACTTCGCGATCGTCTCCCGGTCCATCCGCGGCCACTTCGTCAGCCAGCCCTCCGCGTACGCGTCCGACGACAACCGGAAGAGATTGTGCAGCCCCGTCTTGTTCGCCGCCCAGATCGTCTTGTGCGTGTAACCACCCGAACCGGAGACGTCGTCCCGCTTCTGATGCGGCTGCCCCCACTGCACCTTCCGCTTGTTGCGCCGTGACTCCGGCGCCACATACGCCTCGATACCGATGATGGGCGTCACATCCGCCTTCTTCGCCTGATGGAAGAAGTCGTACGCGCCATGGAGATTCCCATGGTCCGTCATCGCGATATGAGACATCCCCATCTCATTGCACGCCTTGAACATGTCCCCCAACCGCGCCGCACCGTCCAGCAGCGAATACTGAGTGTGGACGTGCAGGTGCGTGAACGGCGGCTTGGTCACGGCTGAGGCCTCCAGCGAAACGAGCGGACGAGCGAGGGCTGCCCTGGGGGGGACAGCGTCGAAGTCTACGACCGCCCACCGACAATCCGAGCGACGTGCCCGCGCCGTCCCCGCGCCGTCCCCGAGACTTCCGGCCGATGCCGGATCGGGTCGTACGAACCTCCGGGTCCACCGGCGCCGGACGGGCACGCACCGGTACCTTCGTGCGTTGCCAGTACTGACGACGCCGTCGCCCGAGGCGGGTGGCGTGTCAGTCGCATCCGCCCAGTTCGTCATGTTCCAGGAGGCACCACCGATGTCGGTCCCGCGCCCGGTCGAAGCCGTTGACCAGCAGCGAGGGGAGGAGATCCTCGACGTGTTCGGCACCGCCTTCGGTGCCCTGCTCGCCGCGGATCCGGCGGCCTTCCAGGTCAAGTTCCGCAAGATGGCCGCCTCCGCCTTCGCCTTCTACAGAGGCACGGCGTGCCTGTTCTACAACGACCTGGCGCGCGAGCAGCACGCCGGTCCGTACGTGGACGAGCGCACCGGCCGGGTCTGGATCCACGGCGATCTGCACGCCGAGAACTTCGGCACCTACATGGACGCCAACGGCCGGCTGATCTTCAACGTCAACGACTTCGACGAGGCCTATGTAGGACCGTTCACCTGGGACCTCAAGCGGCTGGCCGCCTCCTTGGCTCTGATCGGCTACACGAAGGCCCTCAGCGACGACCAGATCAGCGAGCTGGTCCGGATCTACGCCGCCGCCTACCGCCAGCGGATCCACGCGCTGGCCACGGGCGCGAAGAACGACGAGGTGCCGCCGTTCACCCTGGACACGGCGACCGGCCCGCTGCTGGACGCACTGCGGGACGCCCGCTCGCTGACCCGCTTCGCGCTGCTCGACTCGATGACCGAGATCCGTGACTTCGAGCGCCGCTTCGCGCCGGGCGGCGGCTCCATCGAGCTGGACGCCGCCACCCGCTACAAGGTCCTGGCGGCCTTCGACGGCTATCTGGAGACCCTGCCGGAGTCCAGCCTGACCCGCCCCGACTCCTACCGGGTCAAGGACGTGGTGGGGCGGCGCGGCATCGGGATCGGTTCGGCGGGCCTGCCCTCGTACAACATCCTTCTGGAGGGCAACAGCGACGCCCTGGAGAACGACGTCGTGATCTACCTCAAGCAGGCGCAGACCCCCGCCGTCTCCCGGCACATCACCGACGAGCAGGTACGCGGCTACTTCCAGCACGAGGGCCACCGCACGGTCATCTCGCAGCGCGCGCTCCAGGCGCACGCCGACCCGTGGCTCGGCTGGACCGAGCTGGACGGCGCGGGCCAGCTGGTCGCCGAGGTCTCCCCGTACGCGGTCGACCTGGACTGGTCGGACCTCGACGACCCCGCCGAGATCGCCGCCGTCGTCGCCGACCTCGGGCGGGCGACGGCCACGATGCACGGAGCGGCGGACGACGAGAGCGGCCACTCGCTGGTGCCCTTCTCCACGGAGCGGGCCATCGACGCGGCGATCGCCGCCGACGAGGAGGGCTTCGCCGAGCTGCTGGTGGAGTTCGCCCACGGCTACGGAGCGCGGGCCCGCGCGGACCACCAGATCTTCGTGGACCTCTTCCGCAACGGACAGCTCGCCGGCGGCTGACCCCTGACCGCACTCCGCCGCCCCGGTCCGACCGGCCGGAACCGATCGGCCGGCGGCCGGGTCGGCGGAGACCTTAGGGACCCCTTACAGGCTCTCGTGGCACACTCGGCGACGATGGACATATCGGCGGCACGGCTCAGAGCGCTGCGGGCGGCACTGTTCACGGCACTGGCCGTGACGCTGTCCGCCGGTTCGCACGTGCTGCTCTCGCAGGCCCCGCTCCCGCTGTCCGTCGTCGCCGTCCTGTGCGCCGTCGTGTTCCCGGTCTCGTACGCCCTCGCGGGCCGCGAGCGGGGCTTCTGGCGCATCGCGGCCCTGCTCGTCCCGCTGGAACTGGCCGCGGACACCATCTTCACCACCGGTCAGAACGTCTGTTACGGCCCCGCGGGCGGACCCGTCGCCGGATCGCTGCGCTCCGTCGGCTTCGACGTCCTGTGCGGCGGCAGCTTCGGCTCCCCGCTGCCCGGCGTCTCCTCGGTCGCCTCGCCCGAGAGCGCGGCGGCCACCCTGCTGGGCTCCCCCGATCCCGCGCTCCCGTGGCTGCTGCTCGCCACACATGTCGCGATCGGGCTGCTCGCGGCGCTCTGGCTGCGCCGGGGCGAGGCCGCCCTGGCGGGCCTGGTGCGGGCGATCGGCGGCTTCGCCTTCCGCCCGCTGCTGGTCGCGGTCGCCGTGGCCGGCACGGTCCGCCGTACGCCGCGGCGCCTCCCGCGCCCCGCCACCCACCCGCGCGCCTCCCGTACGCGCCTGTTCGCGCACTCCGTCGGACGACGGGGACCACCTCGCTCGGCCCTTCTCCCGGCCTGAGCACAACGACGGCAGCCGCTTCCGGCACGCCGTCGGTCCCCCGCGTATCGGCGCACGCCCCTGTGCGCCCACGCGTCTCGTTCGACCCCACACGGAGTGACCCACCATGAGCGCACGCAACAGCAACGCCAACAAGGCAGCCGCCCGCGAGCGGCTGCGCGAGGAGCGCGAGCGGCAGGTCAGGAAGGACCGGACCCGCCGTCAGCTCGTCGTCGCCGGATCCACCGTGGCGATCCTGGCGATCGCCGGGGGTGTCGGCTTCGCCGTCGTCCAGGCCAACAAGCCCTCGCACTGGGAGGCGGCCAAGGACGCGACGACCGTCACCGCCCCGAAGCACACCTCCGGCACGAACGGCACCACCGTCGTCATCGGCAAGCCCGAGGCGAAGAAGACGCTGGAGCTGTACGAGGACTCCCGCTGCCCGATCTGCGCGACATTCGAGCAGAAGGTCGGCAGCACGATCCAGAAGGACGTCGACGCGGGCAAGTACAAGATCAAGTACATCGGCGCCACGTTCATCGACAACTCGGACAACGGCGAGGGCTCGAAGAACGCGCTCTCCGCGCTGGGTGCCGCGCTCGACGTGAGCCCCGAGGCGTTCTCGGCGTACAAGGCCGCGCTCTACTCGGCGGCGAACCACCCCTCGGAGAGCGACGACAAGTTCGCCGACGACAGCAACCTGATCAAGATCGCCGACTCGGTGAACGAGCTGAAGGGCAACGCGGCGTTCCGGAAGAACGTCGAGAGCGGCACGTTCGACGCCTGGGCGATGAAGATGTCGGCGACGTTCGACAACAGCAGCGTGGAGGGCACCCCGACGCTGCGGATGGACGGCAGGGCGGTCACCGCGGCGGGCAGCGAGAACGCCCCGCTCACGGCGCCCGACTACACGGCGGCGATCACCAAGGCCCTCGCCGGGTGACGGCACGGACTCACCCCGGAGCGGCCACGGGGTAACGGCCCGCGGGCCGCGCCCGCGTCGTAGGAGGTGTCCCGCCGGTCGGGCCGACCGGCGGGACACCCCTACGACCGATCGTCCAGCGACTCGATGAAGGCCAGGCCCGTGCGCCAGGTCTGCTCGGCGGCCGACTCGTCGTAGTCCGGCAGATCCGGGTCGGTGTACAGGTGCCCGACGCCCCGGTACCGGTAGATCTCCACGTCGGCCCCGACCTCCCGCATCCGCAGGTACCAGGTGTTCAGCCAGTCGTGCGGCTCGGACACGTCCGGGTCGGCGACATGCAGTTGTACGGGCAGGTCGTCCACCGACGCGCTCGCGGCGATGTCCGACGTGCCGTGCATCAGCAGCAGCCCGCGGGCCTTCGCGTCCCCCAGCGCCAGCGTCTGCGCGACGGACCCTCCCAAGGAGAATCCCGCGTACACCAGACCGCGCTCCGAGTAGGGCGCCACCGCGAGGACGGCGCGCCTCAGCAGCTCGTCGGAGCCGATCTTGTCCTTGAGGTCCCTGCCCTCCTCGGTGGTCTCGACGGTTTGCCCCTCGAAGAGGTCGGGCACGTGCACGTGGTGTCCGGCAGCGCGCAGCCGTTCGGCCCCCGCGTGCACCGCCGGGCGCAGCCCGAGGACCGAATGAAAGAGAACAACGTCCATCCGGCCATCCTGCCAGGTGGGTCCCCTCGTCCGAATCCGGAGCCATGGAGAACGTACTGCGACCGTTGACCGTGCTGGGTGGCGCGGTCGTCCTGACGCTGCTGCTCGGCTGGCTCGTCGACCTGCTGCTGCGCCGCGCGGACGCCCGGCACCCCGAAACCCCGCTGTGGGGACTGCTACGGCGCTGCCGGCTGCCGCTCCAGGTCGTCCTCCTCACCGCCCTGCTGCGCGCCACGTACCGCGAGACCGGGTGGTGGGTCGTCGAGAACCATCAATCCGGCATCGGCCGCGCGCTGACGCTGATCATGATCGGTGCCTGCGCCTGGCTGGTCGTACGCATCGTGTCGGCCGCCGTGGAGTCGACGTACGCCCGCTACGCGACGTCGGCCCGCGACCGGGCGAAGGTCCGCCGGGTCCGTACCCAGGTGACGCTGATCATGCGGATCGTGACGGCGGTGGTCGTCGTGGTGGCCGTCGCCGCGATCCTGCTCACCTTCCCCAGCATGCGGACGATCGGTACGTCGATGCTCGCCTCCGCGGGCATCATCGGCATCGTCGCCGGTGTCGCCGCGCAGTCCACGCTCGGCAATCTCTTCGCCGGTTTCCAGATCGCCTTCGGCGACATGGTGCGGATCGGCGACACGGTCGTGGTGGACGGCGAATGGGGTGTGGTCGAGGAGGTCACGCTCACCTTCCTCGCCGTACGCACGTGGGACGAGCGCCGGATCACGATGCCGGTGTCGTACTTCACGAGCAAGCCGTTCGAGAACTGGTCGCGCGGCGGGGTCCAGATGACCGGCACCGTCTTCCTCCAGCTCGACCACTCGGCCCCGGTGAACCTGATGCGCGAGAAGCTGCACGAGATCCTTCAGGACTGCGCGGCCTGGGACGGCCGGGACTGGAGTCTGGCCGTCACGGACACCAGCCCGAGCACCATCGAGGTGCGGGCCGTCGTCACGGCGAAGGACGCGGACGACATCTGGACGGCGCGCTGTACCGTGCGGGAGCAGCTGATCGCGTGGCTGGCGGACGAGCATCCGTACGCGCTGCCGCGCATCGCGACCACCCGGGCCGCGGTGCTCCCGGCCCCGCGGGAGAACGGCGCCGTGGGTCATCTCGCGCCGCACCACAAGCCCGATCCGGCGGTCACTTCGGGCGCCGACGGCGACCCGCGCACCGGCCGGGGGTGAGCCACCGTCGCCGTCATCGCATGCTGCGTACGTCCAGATACCTGAGCACCCGGTCCACCACTTCCGGGTTCGCGTTGGGTTCGCTGCGCGCCGCGAGCACCTCGTGCCGGGCCGCCGACATCATCTCGCGCTGGATCCGCTGCAAGGTCTTGACCCGTTGGCTGCGCTTGGCGAACCAGTCGCGCCGCTCGTCGTCCACCACGTCCGGGCTGATCCTTGCCCCGATGTCGAACGCGCCGCGCGCCAGCCGCTCGCTCAGCTCCTCGGGCAGTTCCTCGACCTCCTCGATCTCCTTGAGGCGGCGCTTGGCGGCCCTCGCCGCGCGCACGGCCAGCTCGTGCTCGAAGCCGCGTTCGGCCTCGGTGTCGGCGCGTACGCCCAGGCGCTGGACCAGCCACGGCAGGGTGAGTCCCTGGAAGACGAGCGTCGTCATGATGACGGCGAAGGCGATGAAGATGATCACGTCACGGCCGGGGAAGGGCGTTCCGTCGTCGGTCTCCAGCGGGATGGCCAGCGCGAGCGCGACCGAGGCCACCCCGCGCATCCCGGCCCACCACATGACGACGGTCTCGCGCCAGCCGACCGGGAACTCCTCTTCGTAGTCCCGGAGTTTGTGGAGCCGCTTGGTGACCCACACCGCGGGGAGCAGCCAGAGCAGCCGTACGCCGACGACGACCCCGACGACGGCGGCCGACCAGCCGAGTGTCTCCCCCAGATGACCCTCCGCCCGGCCGAAGGCGTTGTGCAGTTCGAGCCCGATGAGGCCGAAGGCGATGCCCGTGATGAGGATGTCGATGATCTCCCAGAAGGTGTTCCCGGCGAGCCGTCCCATCACGTCGTCGGCGTCGGCGGTGTGTTCGGCGAGGAAGAGCGCGGTGGTCAGGACGGCGAGGACGCCGGAGCCGTGCAGTTCCTCCGCGAGTACGTAGCTGACGAAGGGCACCAGCAGGCTCAGGCCGACCTGGAGGGGCGCGTCGCCGAGCAGCGCCATGAGCTTGTTGGAGAGCCAGGCGAGCGCGACACCGACGACGACGGCGACCACGGCGGAGAGCACCAGAGTCCCGGCCGCGGCCGGCCAGGAGAAGGTGCCGCTGACCGCGGCGGCGATGGCCACGTGGTAGAGCACGATCGCCGTGACGTCGTTGAACAGCCCCTCGCCCTCCAGGATGGAGACGAGCCGCCGCGGCAGTCCCAGGGACCCGGCGACGGCGGTCGCGGCGACCGGGTCGGGCGGTGCGACGAGGGCGCCGAGGACGAACGCGGCGGCGAGCGGGAGTCCGGGGACGACGGAGTTGGCCACGGTCGCCACCGCCGCCATGGTGACGAAGACCAGGGCCACGGCGAGCAGGAAGATCGGCCGCAGATTGGCGGTGAACTGCCGCCAGGAGGTGCGTTGTACGGCCGCGTACAGCAGGGGTGGCAGCAGCAGCGGCAGGATCAGGTCCGGCGGCACGTCGACGTTCGGTACGAAGGGCAGCAGCGCCAGGAGGATGCCGAGGATGGTCATCAGCACGGGCGACGGCAGATTGAGCCGCTCCCCGAGTGGCACCGTCACCACGGCGCCCAGCAACAGCACGAGCAGCAGCGCCAACTGGGCCACGGTGCGCCCTCCGGAGTCGTGAGCCCTGACGATCAAGGCCCCTCAACCCTGTCACGGCCATGGGCGAATCCCATCGAGGCGCTGCTCCTCGCGGCCCGCTTCCGGACCGCGAGGAGACGTTTCGCCAGTGCGGCGTGGGCCGGGCGCCGGGACCATCGGCCGCCGTGACCCAGCCCGGGACCGCTACTCGCGGATCCGGTCCCGGATCCAGACCCCGGCCTCCTTGAGCACGCCGGTGCCCGAGAACTTCCCGGAGTTGCAGGAGCCCTCCTTGAAGACGGCTCCGGAGCGGTTGTCGTCGGAGTAGTTCCAGTTGGTCCAGGAGATGTTCTTCCGCTTCATCAGGTCGAGGAAGCGCTTCGACTGGGTGAAGTCGTTGGCGCCCTCGCCCGCGTAGTTCTGGGTGCCGAACTCGGTGACGAAGACGGGCAGTCTGTCCGACGCCCGGTCGAGCGCCGCCAGGTACTCGTCCCGGTGCGACGCCGCGTAGAAGTGGAAGGTGTACATGATGTTGGAGGCCCTGACGGGGTTGTTCACGACCTCCTTCTCGTCGGCGCCGTCGGAGACGCCGAACGAGGACCAGGCGCGGGTGCCGACGAGGACGACCGCGTCGGGGTCCTGGGCCCGGATGACCGGAATGATCTTCTCTGCGTACGACTTGACGGTCGACCAGCTCACGTCGGACGGCTCGTTGGCGATCTCGTAGAGGACACCGGGGCTGTCCTTGTACTTCTTCGCCATGGCGGTGAAGAAGGTCTTGGCACGTTCGAGGTTGAAGTTGGGGTCGCCGGGGCTGAGCATGTGCCAGTCGATCACCGCGTACATCCCGCGCCTGTTCGCGCCGTCCACGAACTTCTGGGCGAGCGAGGTGAAGCGCGCCGGGTCGGTCTCGTAACCGCCCTCCTGTACGTACGTGGAGACGCGCAGCACGTCGGCCTGCCACTCGTTCGCGAGGACGTCGAGCGAGCCGTCGGTGACGCACTGGGAGTACCACTGGGTGCCGTGCGTGCTCATGCCGCGCAACTGGACGGCCTGGCCCTGGCTGTTGCAGAGCTTGGTGCCGCAGACCTTGAGCTGGCCGTTGTCGCTGATCGGGGAGGCGGCGCCGGCGGGTGCGGCCGTGCCTGTGGGTGCGGTGGCCGCGCCGGCTCTCATGGGGGACAGCATGGCGGTGACGACGCCGAGAGCGGAGACGGCGAGGAGTGCCTTACGGCCGCGGCGTCCTCGGATACGGGAGTTGGGGGACTTGGGCATGGGGTGGTGCTCCCTTCGGGTGGGGTCCGGTACGGGAGAGCGACTGTCAGAGGCATGACAGCAAGTGAGTGAAAGTTAAGGTTGTTTCCAATCACCGTCAAGAGTGTTGGGAAAGTTTCCTAACGATTCGCCGGCAGAGGCTGCCCACGACCATCCGCGCACCCCTGGAACCTCACATCCCCGGCCCGGACGGCTCGCTACAGCACGCGCCGCATCGCCCGGTGCGGGATCCCCACGGACTCGTACTCCGCGCCGTACGCCTCGTAGCCCAGCCGCTCGTAGAACCCCAGCGCCCCGGTCTGCGCGTGCAGATCCACCACGAGCAGCCCGCGCTCCCGCGCCAGATCCTCGACGGCCCTCACCAGCGCGACACCGATCCGCAGACCGCGCGCCTCCCCGACCACCGCGAGCCGGCCGAGCGAGCCCACCGCCGGATCTCCATCGGTCCGGTCCGCCGCCTCCGGCCCGTACAGCAGCCGCGACGTACCGAGCGGCAGCCCGTCGTCGCGCACCGCGAGCACATGCGCGGCGGCGGCTTCCGGGGCGTCGTGGGAGTCGAACTCAAGGTCGGCGGGCACCTGTTGCTCCGCGACGAACACCCGCCTGCGCACCACGAAGCACGCCTCACGGTCGGCCGCGTCCGTGGCGGACCGGATCTCGTACGCCACGCCGTCGAGCCCCGCGGCGGCCCGGGTCACCCCCGGACCCGCGGTCATGCGTTGCTCTCGGCGCGCACCTTGTCCAGCGCGTTCCGCAGGTCGTCCGGGTACGTGCTCTCGAACTCCACCCAGCGGCCGTCCGACGGGTGCTCGAACCCCAGCTTCATCGCGTGCAGCCACTGCCGGGTCAGCCCCAGCCGCTTGGCCAGCGTCGGGTCGGCGCCGTACGTCAGGTCGCCCACGCACGGGTGGCGGTGGGCCGCCATGTGCACCCGGATCTGGTGCGTACGGCCCGTCTCCAGCTTGATGTCCAGCAGCGAGGCGGACCGGAAGGCCTCGATCAGGTCGTAGTGCGTGACCGACGGCTTGCCCTCGGCGGTCACGGCGAACTTGTAGTCGTGGTTCGGGTGGCGCCCGATCGGGGCGTCGATGGTGCCGCTCATCGGGTCCGGATGTCCCTGCACCAGCGCGTGGTAGCGCTTGTCGACGATCCGCTCCTTGAACTGGGCCTTGAGCGAGGTGTACGCGCGCTCCGACTTGGCCACGGCCATCAGCCCGGACGTGCCGACGTCCAGCCGGTGCACGACGCCCTGCCGCTCGGCGGCACCGGACGTCGAGACGCGGTAGCCGGCGGCGGCGAGACCGCCGATGACGGTCGTGCCCGTCCAGCCGGGGCTCGGGTGGGCTGCCACACCGACGGGCTTGACGACCACGACGATGTCGTCGTCGTCGTACACGATCTCCATGCCCTCGACCGGCTCGGCCACGACACGCACGGGGGCGGCGGGCTCGGGCATCTCGACCTCGAGCCAGGCGCCGCCACGCACCCGTTCGGACTTGGCGACCACAGCGCCGTCGACCTGCACCTTCCCGGCGGCGGCCAACTCGGCCGCCTTCGTACGGGAAAACCCGAACATGCGGGCGATGGCGGCGTCGACGCGCTCGCCCTCAAGGCCATCGGGAACGGGCAGGGTGCGGATATCGGGAACGGTACTCACCCGTCGAGTATGCCTTGCCCGCACCGCTCGACCGCCCACGGACAGCGCGCACGGCCTCTGGGGGAGGGTGTCAGTCGCGGTGGACGGTCCCGTCGGGGTCGAGCCCCCGGAAGGACAGGATCACGATCAGGAAGCCGCCGCAGACGATCGCGGAGTCGGCGAGATTGAACACCGCGAAGTTCGCCGGCGCGATGAAGTCCACGACGGCGCCCTTGAACACGCCCGGCTCACGGAAGATCCGGTCGGTGAGATTGCCGAGCGCCCCGCCGAGCAGCAGACCGAGCGCGAAGGCCCACGGCCCGCTGTAGAGCTTGCGGGCCAGTCGCGCGATCACCACGATCACGACCGCCGCGACGAAGGTGAAGAAGACGGTGTACGCCTCGCCGATGCCGAAGGCAGCGCCCGCGTTGCGTACCGCCTCGAACTTCAGCAGATCACCGATGACATGGATGGGCTCGTGGTGCTCCAGCTTCGCCACCACGAGCATCTTGCTGCCGAGGTCGAGCAGGTAGGCGACGAGCGCCACGGAGAAAAGCGCGACGATCTTGCGCTTTCCCCGGACCGGCTCGGCGGGAGCCGCGCCCTCGTCGTCAACATCTGGCGTACCGATGACGCGCTCCGCCTCTGCCACGTGAGTCCCTCAAGTTAGATCCCGACTAGGGACGAGGGTACGGCACCCACGTACGGTCTCAGCCGCGCCTTTCCTGCTTCTGCTTGTCCTCGACACACAGCGTGGCCCGCGGGAACGCCTGCATCCTGGCCTTGCCGATCGGCTTCCCGCAGACCTCGCAGAGGCCGTACGTACCGGCGTCGAGCCGCAACAGCGCCCGCTCCGTCTGCTCGACCATCTCGCGGGCGTTCGCCGCGAGGGACATCTCGTGTTCGCGGGTGATGTTCTTGGTGCCGGTGTCGGCGTCGTCGTCGCCCGCTCCGTCGCCGGAGTCCCGCATCAGGCCCACGAGCGCCTGCTCCGAGGTGGCGATCTCGGCGTTCAGCCGGACCGCCTCGCTCTCCAGACCGGTCCGCGCCTCGGCCACCTCCTCCTCCGTCCACGGATCCTCGCCGGGCCGCACCGCGAGCTCCCCGGCCTGTGTGGCGCCGCGTGCCGGGGGCACCGCGGTCGCCGTGCCGGCCGCCGCCCTCTTACCCGCTGTCTTCTTCGCTGCCACCGTCTTGGCTCCCGTCTGTTCCGCGGCCTCGGCCGCCCCCTCGGCCGCGGACGCGGCCTTTTTCGCGGCCCTGCCGGCGGCTGCCTTCTTGGGAGGCGCCGACTTCTTGGCCGCGGTCTTCTTCGCAGGTGCCTGGTGCTCCGGCCCGGCCGCGGCGGTCTCCTCCGCGGCCGGTGCGTGCGTCGCCGGCCTCTCTCGCTCCGGTGCGTTCGTCGCCGTTGTCTTCCTGGCGGCGGCCTTCTTGGCCGCCGGCTTCTTCACAGCCGTTTTCTTGGCCGCTTTCTTGGCCGCTGTCTTCTTCGCGGCGGACTTCTTCGCCACCATGCCGCGGCCCCTTCACATTTTGTGATCTTGCACGCGAGTCGTGCTGGGACGATAAATCGACACCAGCCACGCGGCAACGGGGCACGCCGCCGGTGGGACCCGCCTCCGCCGGTGACAAGGCGAGCCTCCATCCGTTGTGCCCAGCTCCCCGCCGGGTAATCCGCCGCAGCGGGCGCCCGGGGAAGTCCGCGGGGCCCGCCGGACCCATTCGGGTCAGCGGCAGGGCCGTACGCCGCACCGGCCCCGCTCCCGCCCCGCGACCGGCCCCGGCGGCCCTCGCGGCCCCGCTACGGCCCCCGCGGCGGCCCCCGTAGCGGCCCGGAAAAGCGGTCGGCCACGCCTGTCGCCGCGCCGTACACTGGCCCGAGCGAGAGGCGTGGATGGGGACGAGTAGCTCCGAGAGCGGCCATGAGCGACCCGGGGACGGTGCGAGCCCGGGGGCACGGCGCGGAGCGAAGCATCACCCCGGAGCCGCCGGAAGAAAGCCCTGGCAGTACGCGGGGCCGTAGACCCGGCAGCGCGACCCCAATGAGGGGGCCGAGGGCGGCTACGCCCGGGGCCAAGGAGGGTGGTACCGCGGGAGCCGCAGGCTCTCGTCCCTCCGACGGAGATGCCGCAGTTCCGTTGGAGGAGTTTCGCCCATGACGTCACCGCAGTACAGCCAGGTGCCCGCCCAGGTCGACCTGCCCGCGCTCGAACACGCAGTCCTCAGGTTCTGGCGCGAGAACAAGGTCTTCGACAAGAGCCTGGCGCAGTCGCAGGGCCGCCCCGAGTGGGTCTTCTACGAAGGCCCGCCGACCGCCAACGGCATGCCCGGCGCGCATCACATCGAGGCCCGCGTCTTCAAGGACGTCTTCCCGCGCTTCCGTACGATGCGCGGCTACCACGTCGCGCGCAAGGCCGGCTGGGACTGTCACGGCCTGCCGGTGGAGATCGCCGTCGAGAAGGAACTCGGCTTCGCCGGCAAGCAGGACATCGAGAAGTACGGCATCGCGGAGTTCAACGAGAAGTGCCGCGAGTCGGTGACCCGGCACACCGACGCCTTCGCCGAGCTGACGACGCGCATGGGCTACTGGGTCGATCTGGACGACGCGTACCAGACCATGAACCCGGAGTACATCGAATCCGTCTGGTGGTCGTTGAAGGAGATCTTCAACAAGGGCCTGCTCGTCCAGGACCACCGCGTCGCCCCCTGGTGCCCGCGGGACCAGACGAGCCTCTCCGACCACGAGCTGGCGCAGGGCTACGAGACGATCGTCGACCCGTCCGTCTTCGTCCGCTTCCCGCTGACCTCGGGACCGCTGGCGGGGGACGCGGCCCTCCTGGTCTGGACGACCACGCCCTGGACCCTGGTGTCCAACACGGCGGTGGCCGCCCACCCCGACGTCGCCTACGTCGTCGCCACGAACGGCACCGAGAAGCTTGTCGTCGCCGAGCCGCTGCTGGAGAAGGCACTCGGCGAGGACGGCTGGGAGCTGACCGGCGAGCGGTTCACGGGCCGCGAGATGGAGCGCTGGACGTACGAGCGCCCGTTCTCGCTCATCGAGTTCCCCGAGGGCTCGGAGGCGCACTACGTCGTCAACGCGGAGTACGTGACGACGGAGGACGGTACGGGTCTGGTCCACCAGTCCCCCGCGTTCGGCGCGGACGACCTGGTGGTCTGCAAGGCGTACGGCCTGCCGGTGGTGAACCCGGTCCGCCCCGACGGCACGTTCGAGGCGGACGTACCGCTGGTCGGCGGCGTCTTCTTCAAGAAGGCCGACGAAGCGCTCACCGCCGACCTGGACGGGCGCGGGCTGCTGTTCCGTCATGTGCCGTACGAGCACAGCTATCCGCACTGCTGGCGCTGCCACACGGCGCTGCTCTACTACGCGCAGCCGTCCTGGTACATCCGTACAACCGCCGTCAAGGACCGCCTCCTTGAGGAGAACGAGAAGACCAACTGGTTCCCGGACTCGGTCAAGCACGGCCGGTACGGCGACTGGCTGAACAACAACGTCGACTGGTCCCTGTCCCGTAACCGCTACTGGGGCACCCCGCTGCCCATCTGGCACTGCGAGGACGGGCACCTGACGTGCGTGGGCTCGCGCGCCGAACTGACCGAGCTGAGCGGCGAGGACCAGTCGTCGCTCGACCCGCACCGCCCGTTCATCGACGCGGTGACCTTCCCCTGCCCGACCTGCGGGGATACCGCGAAGCGCGTCCCCGAGGTCATCGACGCCTGGTACGACTCCGGTTCGATGCCGTTCGCGCAGTGGGGGTATCCGTACAAGAACAAGGACCTCTTCGAGAAGCGCTACCCCGCGCAGTTCATCTCGGAGGCCATCGACCAGACACGTGGCTGGTTCTACACGCTGATGGCCGTGGGCACCCTCGTCTTCGACAAGTCGAGCTACGAGAACGTGGTCTGCCTCGGGCACATCCTCGCCGAGGACGGCCGGAAGATGTCCAAGCACCTGGGCAACATCCTCCAGCCGATCCCGCTGATGGACCAGCACGGCGCGGACGCGGTGCGGTGGTTCATGGCGGCGGGCGGCTCGCCGTGGGCGGCGCGGCGGGTCGGTGACACGACGATCCAGGAGGTCGTCCGCAAGACGCTGCTGACGTACTGGAACACGGTCGCCTTCCAGGCGCTGTACGCCCGCACGTCCGGCTGGGCGCCGTCCGAGGCCGACCCCGCGCCGGCCGAGCGGCCCGTGCTCGACCGCTGGCTGCTGAGCGAGCTGCACGCGCTGGTCGACCAGAGCACGAAGGCGATGGAGGCGTACGACACCCAGCGCATCGGCAAGCTGCTGTCGGCGTTCGTCGACGACCTGTCCAACTGGTACGTACGCCGCTCCCGCCGCCGCTTCTGGCAGGGCGACAAGGCGGCCCTGCGCACGCTGCACGAGGTCATCGAGACGATCACCCGCCTGATGGCGCCCCTCACCCCGTTCATCACCGAGCGGGTCTGGCAGGACGTGGTCGTCCAGGTCACGCCCGACGCGCCGGAGTCGGTGCACCTCTCGTCGTGGCCCGAGGCGGACCTGTCGGCGATCGACCCCGCGCTGTCCCGCCACATGGCGCTGGTACGGCGGCTGGTGGAGCTGGGCCGCGCCACACGGGCCGAGTCGGGCGTGAAGACGCGCCAGCCGCTGTCCCGCGCGCTGGTCGCCGCGTCGGGCTTCGAGACGCTGTCGCCGGAACTGCGCGCGCAGATCACCGAGGAGCTGAACGTCTCGTCGCTCGCGTCTCTTTCGGAGGTCGGCGGCTCGCTGGTCGACACGACGGCGAAGGCGAACTTCCGGGCGCTGGGCAAGCGGTTCGGCAAGGGCGTCCAGGCGGTGGCGAAGGCGGTCGCCGACACGGACGCGGCGGCGCTGTCCGCGGCGCTGCGTGACGGAACGGCGTCGGTCACGGTCGACGGCGAACCGGTCTCCCTCGCCCCGGACGAGGTGATCATCACGGAGACGCCCCGCGAGGGCTGGTCGGTCGCCTCCGACTCGGGCGCGACGGTGGCGCTGGACCTGGAGATCACTCCGGAACTGCGCCTCGCGGGCCTGGCCCGCGACGCGATCCGTCTGATCCAGGAGGCCCGCAAGAACAGCGGCCTGGACGTCGCGGACCGCATCGCCGTGCGGTGGTCCACGACGACGGACGAGACGCGGGAGGCGCTGTCGACACACACGCCGCTGATCTCGGACGAGGTTCTGGCGCTGGACTTCGCCCCGGGCGCCCCGGACGCGACGTTCGGCCCGCCGTTCACGGACGAGGGCCTGTCGCTGACGTTCCACCTCCGCAAGGCCTGACCAC
>NZ_JARJHW010000079.1:0-31497 GCF_040560175.1 Streptomyces panacea | reverse complement strand
AGGTGAGGGTGACGGAGATGGACGCCTTGGCCTCCCCGTCGGCCAGGACGGCGGCCACTCCGGCGCCCGGCTTGACCGCCAGTTCGATGCCGAACGTGGCGCTGACCTCGCTCGGTCCCGCCGCCCGCGCCGCGTCCATCACGGTCGCGCCGACCGCGGCGATCACCTCGTTGACGCGGGCGACGCCCGACCGGAGCCGGTCGACGGCCCCGACGTCCTGGAACTCCGACTCGTCCGGCCGCAGCACGCTGACCCTGGCGAGGATGACCTGCCCACCGGGCAGGACCACCTCCTGTACGTCGTGATCCAACGCCACCGCTCCCCTCGTTCCCGACCGATCCGGTGTGCGATACCTCCCCTCCCCACCAGGTGGTTACGCTGATCGCATGTACTTCACTGATCGCGGGATCGAGGAACTGGAGAAGCGGCGCGGCGAGGAGGAGGTCACCTTCGAGTGGCTGGCCGAGCAGCTGCGTACGTTCGTCGATCTCAACCCGGACTTCGAGGTTCCGGTGGAGCGCCTGGCTACGTGGCTCGCCCGTCTCGACGACGAGGACGACGACGAGTAGCCATCGCGATAGGTCTTGACTTCCTCCATCCACGATATATCGTGTCCCGTAAGAGACGCGATATGTTGCGTCGTGGCCGGCCACAGGGGAGTCAGCACCATGGCAGAGTCGACGTGGGAAGTCAGTGAGCCGGAGAAGCTCACTTTCGGCGACCCGGTGACGGCGCTCAGCGTGCGCATCGTGAACGGCACGGTCAACGTCGTCGGCATCGACGAGACCGTGCTGGCCGAGCAGGGCGGCACGCGCCTGGAGGTCTCCGAGATCCACGGCCCGCCCCTGATCGTGACCCGCGCGGGCGACACGCTCACCATCGCCTACCGGGACCTCCCCTGGCAGAACTTCCTCAAGTGGCTCGACAGCAAGGGCCACCGGCGCCGCGCCGTCGTCTCCCTCACGGTCCCGGCGGGGGCGAGCGTCGAGGTCGGTGTCGTCGGGGCGGGTGCCGTGATCTCCGGGATCAAGGGGCGTACGGACGTGCGCGGCGTGAACGGTGACACCACCCTCGTCGGCCTGGCCGGCCGGGTCAGCGCGGAGACCGTCACCGGGAACGTGGAGGCCCAGGCCGTCACCGGCGACCTGCGCTTCAGCTCGGTCTCGGGCGATCTGACCGTCATCGACTGCGCGGGATCGTCCGTACGGGCGGACACCGTCAGCGGCGACATGGTCATCGACCTCGAACCCGCCGGCAAACCCACCGACATCAAGGTCAACACGGTCTCGGGCGAGGTGGCCATCCGGCTGCCGCACCCGACGGACGCGAAGGTCGAGGCGAACACGGCGAGCGGTTCGGTCTCCAACGCGTTCGACGACCTGCGCGTCGGCGGACAGTGGGGCGCGAAGAAGATCACCGGCACGCTCGGGGCGGGTACGGGGCAGCTCAAGGCGATCACGGTGTCCGGCTCGATCGCCCTGCTCCGCAGGCCACCGGCGGAAGACCCGTACGACGCCGCCCCCTCGTCTCCCCCCGCCAAGAAGGAGCTCTGACATGCCCCCGGTCTTCGCCCACGGCCGCCTCCGCCTCTACCTGCTCAAACTGCTCGACGAGGCACCGCGTCACGGCTACGAGGTGATCCGGCTGCTTGAGGAGCGCTTCCAGGGCCTGTACGCGCCCTCCGCCGGCACGGTCTACCCACGGCTGTCCAAACTGGAGGCCGAGGGCCTGGTCACCCACGCCACCGAGGGGGGCCGCAAGGTCTACTCGATCACGGAGGCGGGCCGCGAGGAGTTGGCGGGCCGCAGCGGTGAACTGGCCGACCTGGAGCTGGAGATCCGCGAGTCCGTCTCCGAACTCGCCGCGGAGATCCGCGACGACGTACGGGGCGCGGCGGGCCGGCTGCGCAACGAGATGCGCGCGGCGGCGGCGTCCGCGTCGGCCGGCGGGACCGCCGACGGGGAGCCCACACCGGGGGACGGCGAGTCCTGGCGCGCGGCGAAGGAGGAGCTGCGCCGCGCGAAGCAGGAGTGGAAGGAACAGGCACGCCGGGCGAAGGACGAGTCACGCCGGGCGCGTGAGGACGCACAACAGGCGCGCCGCCAGGCCAAGGAGGCGCAGGAGACGGCGCGCGAGGAGATGCTGCGCATCGCCAAGCAGGTCCAGGACCAGGTCCAGGGTCACTTCTCGCGCGGCGACTGGCCGACCGGGGTACGGGAGGGCCTGTCCGAGCTCTCGACGCACCTCGGTGGCCTGGCGAAGGGCTCCGCCTGGCCCCCGTACACCAAACCGGACACGGACCCGGCCTGGGGAGAGGACACCCCCACGACGGGCGACCCGGCCCGCGACCTGGACCGCCTGCTGGACCGTTTCCGCGACGACGTCCGCGACACGGCCCGCGACCACGGCGTGACGGAAACCCAACTGACGGAGGCCCGCCACCACTTGTCAACGGCGGCGGCCCACATCGGCGCGCTGCTGCGGAAGCCTCCGGCGTAAGGGGCACGCCTCCGACGTTCCCCGCCAAACTCCCTCGACGGCGTGGAAGACTTCTCGCGTGCCCATCTGGATAACCTCGCGCCGTCTGGGCGCCACCGCCGTCCTGTACGCCGTCTTCGTCGGCGGCTGGTACCTCGGTCAGCCTCTTGGCAACGTCGGCTGCGGCGACCCCGAACCGATAACGGCGTTCGAGAGGGACGAGACGATCAACGAGCCCGGCGATGTCGTCGGCGACCTCCGTGTGACAGCCAAGACGGTCGGGCGGGTCGCCACCGCCGAGGTCTTCGACACCTCCTCGATCGTGCCGTGCGATACGACGTCCCGCCCTCGCCTGGTGGCCTGGGTGACGGGCGACTGGCGCTGAGGGGCCGGGGTTTCGAACAGCGCCACGTGGCGGCGTGAGGGGAGCGGGGCCGCGGGAGGGGTGTGTTCGGACACTCAGGCCGACTTGTGCCGCGTGAACAGGGAGGCCACATCGGGTCCAACGAGCCTTGCACGCGGTGTTGAGTCACGCCGTCCGGACATACCCCTCCGAAGGACCCGCACCCCGCCCCCGGCAACGAAACAGCAACCGGACTACCGCCGCTCCCCGAACAGCGCCCGCTCCACCGCCCCGTACGTCCCTCCATGATCCGCGAGCACGTCCGACACCACCCCCGGCCGGGCCGTCAGCGCCAGCAGGATGTGGCCGTCGGTGATCTCCTTGTCGCCGCGGCCCAGCGCGACCCGCAGGGACTGCTCCAGCGTCTTCTTCGCGGCCGGTGTGAACTTCCTGTGGGACGTCCAGCCCCGCTTCGCACTCCCGCCCACCCCCATCGCGCCCGCGCCGTGCGTCTCCTCGACCTTCGAGACGATCTGCGCCACGTCGATCCCGATCTCGGCGAGCGCCGCCTCGTCGGCGTGCGACATACCGCCCCGCCGGCGCGCGTCGGCCAGTCCCGCCTCCACCGAGGCGCGCCGGTCCAGAATGCCGAGCGAGGCGAAGGCGAATGCCGAGCGCGTCCCCTCCGATTCGAGCAGTGCGAGCAGCATGTGCTCGTCGGTGACCTGGGGCGACGCCGTGCGTTCGGCCTGGGTGACGGCGCCCGTCACCACGGCGCGCGCGCCCTTCGTGAACCGTTCGAACATCACTGCCTCCCGTACTTCTTGTGTACCGCCTGCCTGCTGACACCGAGCTGGGCCGCGATCTCCTGCCACGACCAGCCCTGGTTTCGGGCGCTGCGCACCTGGACGGCTTCGAGCTGTTCGAGCAGCCGCCGCAGCGCGGCGACCGCCCTCAGCCCGACGCGGGGGTCGCGGTCGCCCGCCCGCTCGGCGAGATCCGTTGCATCGGTCATGACTGTCAACTTACGTTGACACCACAGCCGCGTCAACCAAAATTGACAAACAGTGGGTCAGCGGGTCAGCCGGTCAGCCGGTCAGCACGATCTTGCCGAACAGATCGCCCGCCGCCATCCGCTCGAAGCCCTCGCGGGCCCGGTCCAGCGGCAGGACGTCGTCGATCACGGGGCGGATGCCCGTCGCCGTACAGAAGGCCAGCAGGTCCTCCAGTTCGTCCTTGCTGCCCATCGTCGAGCCGACGATCCTCAGCTCCAGGAAGAAGACCCGGGTCAGCTCGGCGTGCGAGGGCCGGTCGCCGCTGGTGGCGCCGGAGATCACCAGAGTGCCGCCGGGCCGCAGGGACTTGATCGAGTGCGACCAGGTCGCGGCGCCGACCGTCTCGATGACCGCGTCCACGCGGTGCGGCAGCCGCGCGCCCGGCTCGAACGCGTCGGTGGCGCCCAGTTCGACGGCGCGCTCGCGCTTCGCCTCGTCGCGGCTGGTGGCGTACACCCGCAGCCCCGCGGCCTTCCCGAGGACGATCGCCGCGGTCGCGACACCGCCGCCCGCGCCCTGCACGAGGACGGAATCCCCGGGCCGTACACCGGCGTTGGTGAACAGCATCCGGTACGCGGTCAGCCAGGACGTCGGCAGACAGGCGGCCTGCTCGAAGGTCAGCTCGGCGGGCTTGGGCAGCAGATTCCAGGTGGGGACGGCGACCTGCTCGGCGAACGTGCCCTGGTAGCGCTCGGTGAGCAGTGAGCGGGGCTCGCGGGGACCGACGCCGTGGCCGGTCTGGCCGATGACGGAGTGGATGACGACCTCGTTGCCGTCCTCGTCGATCCCGGCGGCGTCGCAGCCGAGGATCATGGGCAACTGGTCCTCCGAGAACCCCACTCCGCGCAGGGTCCAGAGGTCGTGATGGTTGAGTGAGGCGGCCTTGACGGTCACGGTGGACCAGCCGGGGCGCGGCTCGGGAGCCGGGCGTTCGCCCAGCTCAAGGCCGTTGAGGGGCTGGTCGCGGTCGATGCGGGCTGCGTAGGCGGCGAACATGACCCCGACCCTAGGGCGGGGGCGGGACCCGTGGAACCACACCGGCGTGTGAGTCGGGTCCCGCCCCCGTCCGGTCTCAGTCCCTGCGGTACTGCGCGGGCGACGACTTCGTCGCCGGGTCCTCGTACGCGCCCGCCGTGCCCCGGTCCACGTGGAAGGTGGTCAGGGTGGAGACGGGCGAGGCCGGGTCGCGGCGGTCCCCGATGACGCGCATATGGGTGCTGAATCGTTCCGGCGTGACCTCGTACACGTCGTAGCCGTACCGGTTCCCCTCGAAGTACTGAAGGTGCGGGTTGGCCGCGCCCATCAGCGGCCCGTTGGCGGCGTTCCACTGCGCGTCGTACGCGCTGGAACTCACCGAGTGCGCCGTGAACTCCGTTCCCAGGACCGGCGATTCGGTGTTGTCGTAGTCCGGCCGGATGTCGTCGACGAACGCGGAGTGCCAGTCACCGGTGAGGACCACGAGGTCTTCGAGGCCGCTGGTGCGCACATGCTCCAGCACCTCCTTACGCTCGCCGAGGAAGCCGTCCCACTGGTCGGTGAACATGTAGCCGCCACCGGGGCGGCCCCGCAGCTGGCTGAGCATGATCGAGTTGGCCCAGATGTGCCAGCTGTCGGGCGCGCGGTCGACGGTCCTCTTCAACCAGGCCTTCTGGTCGGCGCCCAGGATGGTGCCGCCGGGCAGGTTCTGCGCGGAGCGGTACTGCCGCAGATCGAGCACGGCCAGCTCCAGCAGGTCGCCCCAGCGGCGCACCCGGTGGATGTCGATGTCCGGCAGGACGGAGTCGCCGGCGCCGCGGTGCGGCAGGTGCTCGTACCACGCCTGGTACGCGGCGGCCCGGCGCCCCATGAACGGTGCGCCGCCCCCCGTACCGCTGTAGTCGTTCACGACCTCGTGGTCGTCCCAGGTCAGGAACCACGGGTGCGCGGCGTGCGCGGCGCGCAGCGACGGGTCGCCCTTGTAGAGGGCGTGGCGCTTGCGGTAGTCGTGCAGCGTGTAGATGGCCGGGCCGTCGTGGTCCCGGATGTCGCTGCCCTCGGGGCCGTGCTCGTATATGTAGTCGCCGAGGTGGATGACGAAGTCAAGGTCCTCACGGGCGATCCCGGCCAGCGCGGCGTAGTGGCCCTGCGGGTAGTTCTGGCAGTTGGCGGTGGCGAAGCGGGCGCTGCGGACATGGCCGGCGGGCGCGGTACGGGTCCGGCCCAGTCGGCTGGTCCGGCCGAGCGCGGTGAAGGCGTACCAGTACGTACGGCCGGGGCGCAGGCCGCCGACCGGCACGTGCACGCTGTGCGCGAGCGTCGCGGACGCGGGGACGGTGCCGCGCGCGACGACGCGGCGCAGGCCGCGGTCCTCGGCGACGACCCAGCGGACGTCGACGACCTCGTCGAGCGGCTGCTCGCCCGGCTCGGCGAACGGCTCGGGCGCGAGCCGCGTCCACAGCACGACGCTGGTGGGCTGCGGGTCGCCGGACCCGACGCCGAGCGTGAACGGCGCCTTGTCGTACGTCGAACCGAGCGCCTCCGCGGCCTCGCGGGCCTGGGCGGGCGAGAGCCCGGCGGTCAGGGGCCAGACCACGTTGAGCGCGCCCGCGACGCCGGCGGCCTTGAGCAGATCACGTCTGTTGAGGGTCACGAGTGCCTTCCCGTCGTTGTCAGCCGGAGTGAGACCTCGTCGGCGTAGCCGTCGTTGGAGGTGCCCGCGCCGGTGCGGGTGAACGAGAGCTGTACGCGGGCGGATCGGGCGCCCGGCGGTACGGCGGCCTCGGCGCGGCGCTCCAACAGGGCGGTGGCGTGGCCGCGTTCACCGGCGGTGACGGGTCCGAGGACGGAGAGCGCGAGCGGGGTCCCGGTCCGGTCCCGGAACTCGACGGACAGCCTGACCCCGTCCTCCTGCCCGGCGTACCCGCCGAGCCAGCCGCTCAGCACGTACCGGACCCGCCCGGCGTCGACGGCACGGTGCCCGGTGGAGCCGGAGCCGGGGAGGGCCACCTCCTGGACGAGCGTGGTGAGGGGACTGTTCCCCCCGGAGAAGAACCGTCCCCCGGCCGCGCCGCCGCCCGGTCCGGGGTCGTCGGGCGTGGGATACCCCCCGCCGACGTCGTACCCGACGAGCGCGGGCGCCCCCTGCCGCACGCCCCACCCGACAACCCGCCCGACGGGCTCGGCGGTCCCTCCGGACCCCTTCTCGGCGTCACCGTTGACAAGCAGATTCACAAGCGCCTCCTGTTCAAGGATGGTTGGCGCGAGGATCTCACCAGGCGTGGGTGAATGCGCGGGGTTGGTTGGGTTGCGGTTACCGGTGCCCGGGCGCGGGCCGACGGAGACGGCGGGGCCCGGCACTCGGTCGGATGCCTCCGGGTGTCAGCGGCTGTCTCCGGATGTCAGCGGCGGGGGCCGGGTGTCAGCGGCGGGGTTGGATCTTCAGGTCGCCGCTGTTGAACGCGCGGCCCCTGTCACTGGCGAGGAGGTCGTGCGGGAGTCCCGGCTCGATCGCGCCTGCCTGGTCGAGGCGGGCCAGTTGGGCGGTGGTGAACTCGACCTCCAGGGCGCCCAGGTTGTCCTCCAGTTGCGCCGGGGTGCGGGCGCCGATGATCGATGCCGTCACGCCCGGGTTCCGCAGGGTCCAGGCCAGCCCGACCTGGCCGGGTGTCCGGCCCAGCTCCGTGGCGACCTCCCGCACGACGTCCGCCCTGGCGAGGTTGCGTTCGGTGAGCGCGCCGTTGGCGATGTTGAAGCCCTTGCGGGTGCCGTCTGCGGCGGCCTCCGTCGCTGTCAGGTCGGCCCGGCCGTACTTGCCGGTGAGCACCCCGCCGGCCAGCGGTGAGAACGGGACCACGCCCAGCCCCATCTCGCGCGCCATGGGGATCAGGTCACGTTCCCCGGTGCGCTCGATCAGGTTGTACTCGACCTGTAGCGCGACCAGCGGTGACCAGCCGCGCAGGTCGGCGATGGCCTGCATGCGCGACACCTGCCAGGCCGGGGCGGTGGAGATCGCCACGTACAGGACCTTGCCCTGGCGGACCAGGTCGTCCATCCCCCGCAGGATCTCCTCGACCGGCGTCGTGAAGTCCCACACGTGCAGGTAGAGCAGATCGAGGTAATCCGTGTTCAGCCGGCGCAGACTCGTCTCCACCGAGTCGAACATGGCCTTGCGGTGACTGCCCCCGGAATTGGGGTCGCCGGGCCGGCTCAGCGTCGAGTACTTCGTCGCCAGCACCAGGCTTTCCCGGTTGTCGCGGGTGAATTCGCCCAGCAGGCGCTCGGAGCTGCCGTTGGTGTAGGTACTGGCGGTGTCGATGAAATTGCCGCCGCGCCCGGTGTAGAGGTCGAAGAGTTTGCGCGCGTCGTCCTGCTCTGCGCCCCAGCCCCATTCGGTGCCGAAGGTCGCCGCGCCGAGGGCCAGCGGCGAGACCCGCAGCCCGGATCGGCCCAGCAGCCGGTAGGTGTCGAGAGTGAGGGACATCGTGTCCTCCTGTGCTTGTGATCCGTTGCCGGGGACAAGCCTGTGACCACCGCGAGCCGGGGATAAGGGAAAGAAGTTCCTGGGAAGGCCGGTCCTACCCTCGCTGTAGCATCGAAGGGGATGACCGTCACCGTGAGCACCGTGGACGCGACGCGGGAGCTGGCCGCCTTCCTGCGCACCCGCCGCGAGCAGCTGGACCCGCGCGATTTCGGTCTGCCGCCGCGCCGGCGGGCCCGGCGGACCCCGGGACTGCGCCGCGAAGAGGTCGCCGAACTGGCCGGGATCAGCATCGACTACATCGTGCGGCTGGAACAGGGCCGCGGGCTGCGGCCTTCGGCGAACGTGGTGGAGGCGCTGGCACGGGCGCTGCGCCTGGCCCCCGGCGAACGCGCCTACCTGTTCAACCTGGCCCAGCAGCGTCCCCGTAACGCCGAGGAACCCGCCACCACCGCGGCGCCGCCACTGGCCCGGCTGGTCGCCGATCTGTCGCCGCTGCCGGCGATGCTGATGAACCACCGTTACGACATCCTGGCCTGGAACACCGAAATGGCGAGGCTGCTGGTGGATTTCGACACCCTGCCGCCGGCGCGGCGCAATTCGATGTGGCTGTGTCTGATGCATCCGCGGATGCGCGAGTTCTACGTCGACCGCGAACGCGTCGTACGGGAGGGAATCGCGCACCTGCGCGCCGCGTGGGCCGCGCATCCGGACGATCGGGCGCTGACCGACCTCATCAACGAATTCACCGCCCACGACGAGGAGTTCGCGCGGTTCTGGAACGAGCGGGACATCACCGTGAACGGCCGCGGGCGCAAGGAGATGCGGCATCCCGACGTCGGTACGATCACGGTGGATTTCGAGGTGCTGACGCCGCTGCCGGATCCGGACCAGCGGTTGGTGATCTACCGGCCCACGGACGACGAGAGCCGGTCGGCGCTGCGCCGGCTGTGCGCGCGGTGACACCGAAGCGTCCAGGCGCACGCTGAGCCGGGCCGCTGTTCCGGTTCGACCCGCTGTCCCTGTTCGACCCGCTGTCCCTGTTCGGCCGGCTGGTCCGGTTCGGTCGGCCGTTCCGGCGTGGTCGCACCGCGGGGCCGCCCCCACCGGGGAAGGCGGCCCCGCGACAGCTACCGAACGGCTAACGCCGCGCGACCCCCTCCGACCGTGCCGCCGCGGCGACCGCCGACGTCACCGCCGGGGCCACCCGCTCGTCGAACGGGGACGGGATCACGTAGTCCGCCGACAGTTCGTCGCCGACCACGTCGGCCAGCGCGTTGGCCGCCGCGATCTTCATGCCCTCCGTGATGCGCGACGCCCGCACCTGGAGCGCGCCCGCGAAGATCCCGGGGAACGCCAGCACGTTGTTGATCTGGTTCGGGTAGTCGCTGCGGCCCGTCGCCACGACCGACGCGTACTGGTGCGCGATGTCCGGGTGGACCTCCGGGGTCGGGTTGGCCATGGCGAAGACGAACGCCTCCGGGGCCATCGACGCGATCGCCGGCTCCGGGACCGTACCCCCGGACACGCCGATGAAGACGTCCGCGCCCGCGAGTGCGGCCTCCAGCGAGCCGGAGAGACCCGCGCGGTTCGTGATCTCGGCCAGCTCGCGCTTGACGTCCGTCAGGTCGTCGCGGTCGGGGCTGACGATGCCCTTGCGGTCCGCGACCGACACATCGCCGATCCCCGCCGCCAGCAGGAACTTCGCGATGGCGACCCCCGCCGCGCCCGCCCCGGAGATGACGGCGCGCAGGTCGCCGAGCGTGCGCCCGGTGAGCTTCGCGGCGTTGCGCAGGGCGGCGAGCGTCACGACGGCCGTGCCGTGCTGGTCGTCGTGGAAGACGGGGATGTCGAGCCGCTCCTGGAGCCTGCGCTCGATCTCGAAGCAGCGGGGCGCCGAGATGTCCTCCAGGTTGACCCCGCCGAAGGACGGCGCGAGCCGCACGACGGTGTCGATGATCTCGTCGGTGTCGGTCGTGGCGAGCGCCAGCGGCACCGCGTCGACGCCGCCGAACTGCTTGAACAGGATCGCCTTGCCCTCCATCACGGGGAGCGAGGCCTCCGGGCCGATGTCGCCGAGACCGAGGACCGCGGTCCCGTCCGTCACGACGGCGACGACCTGCGACTTCCAGGTGTAGTCGTGGACCAGCTCCGGGTTCTCGGCGATCGCCGTGCACACCTTGGCGACACCGGGCGTGTAGGCGAGGGACAAGTCGTCCTTGTCCCGGACGGGCACGGTGGACCGGATGGCCATCTTCCCGCCGCGGTGCAGCGCGAACGCCGGATCGAAGGGCTCGTCGGTGGCGAGGTCACCCGCGACGTCACCCGCGAGGTCACTCGCGACATCACCGACGCTTTCGCTTTCGCTCTCACTGCGAGGATTCACGATCTCCGCTGCCATGTTCTTGACCCCTTAAGTCTCTTCATCAGTTGAGGGTGTCCACTCCTGGGTTACGGAGGGGTGGGCGGGCACCGCGTACGAGACCTGTTATCGGCGGTTGGAGCGCCGAACAGGAGGAGGTATGCACGCGCGGGCGCGCCGCACACGCGCCCTGAGCCCCGGATGAGGGGTGTAGCTGTCCTTCATACCGGACGGGCCGGACGTCCACGACTCCTTCTACAAGCGGTGACATGACTCATAGCGGAGTTTCAGGACACTTCCGCCGCACGACACGAAACCACCAGGAGGGGGATGACGGACCGGAGATTGTCCGGCCGGTAGAAGGCTCACCAGCAGATGGTCCGGTCTTGGTCTGTCGGCCCGCTGGGACACGGGGGTCACCCGTTATCCGATTTTGACATGAAGAGGCTCCTGAACGGACCAGTCCGAATGGCAAGATGCCCTAATCAATCGCACACGGTCGCGACACTCGATGGCGCGTGCCCACCGCGTGGCAATTCCCTCGTCCGCCGGAGGATCCTCATCATGACCGCCAGCTTCACCAGTCGTACCACCGCCGGTAAGTCCCGCCTCGCCGCGGTCGGCGCGATCGCGGTCGCCGGCACTCTGCTGCTGACCGCCTGCGGCGACCAGACCGACAGCGGGAAGAAGGACTCCCCCGCGACCACGAAGAGTGCCCCTCTGGCCGATCAGCTGCCGAAGGCGATCGCGGACAAGGGCGTCATCAAGGTGGGCTCCGACATCGCGTACCCGCCGGTCGAGTTCAAGGACGACGCGGGCAAGACCGTCGGTATCGACCCCGACATCGCCGACGCGCTCGGCAAGCAGCTCGGCGTGAAGTTCGAGTTCGAGAACGGCACGTTCGACACGCTGCTCACGGGTCTGCGCTCCAAGCGCTACGACATAGCCATGTCGGCCATGACCGACACCAAGGCGCGCCAGGACGGCGTGGACTCCGAGACGGGCAAGAAGGTCGGCGAGGGTGTCGACTTCGTCGACTACTTCACCGCCGGTGTCTCGATCTACACCAAGAAGGGCGACGACAAGGGCATCGCCGCCTGGTCGGACCTGTGCGGCAAGAAGATGGTCGTCCAGCGCGGCACCGTCTCGCACGACCTGGCCAAGGCCGAGTCGACGAAGTGTACGGACGGTGGCAAGAAGGCCATCGGGATCGAGGCGTTCGACAACGACCAGCAGGCCCAGACGCGGCTGCGCGCCGGCGGCGCCGACGCCGGTTCGTCGGACTTCCCGGTCGCGGCGTACGCGGTGAAGACCTCGGGCGGCGGCAACGACTTCCAGCTCGTCGGCGATCAGATCGAGGCCGCCCCGTACGGCATCGCGGTCGCCAAGGGCAACGACGAGCTGAGCAAGGCTCTCCAGGCCGCGCTCGACGCGATCATCAAGAACGGCGAGTACGACAAGATCATCGCGAAGTGGGGCGTCGACGCCGGCGCGGTCAAGGAAGCCTCGATCAACTCCGGCACCTGATCCGCGCCCGGCTCCGAAAGGCAGCATCCGTGTCTGTTGACATCACGAAGTCGGACGGCCCCTCCGCCGCGCCACCGGCGGGACCCGCCGGGTCGGAGGCCATCAAGGCCGTTCCGGTCCGGCACTTCGGGCGGTACGTGAGCGCGGTCGTCGCTGTCGCGCTGCTCGCGACGATCATCTACGCGTTCTCCCAGGGAAAGATCAACTGGGGCGCCGTACCGGACTACTTCTTCGACGACCGCATCCTCAAGGGTGTCGGCCAGACGATGATCCTCACCGTCCTGTCGATGGCCATCGGCGTGATCGGCGGCATCGTGCTGGCGGTGATGCGGCTGTCGAAGAACCCGGTGATGTCGTCCATCGCGTGGTCGTACATCTGGTTCTTCCGCGGTACGCCGGTCCTCGTCCAGCTCATGGTCTGGTTCAACCTGGGCCTGGTCTTCGAGTACATCAACCTCGGGCCGATCTACAAGGACTACTGGGCCAGCTTCATGACGCCGTTCCTGACGGCGCTGCTCGGCCTCGGCCTCAACGAGGCCGCGTACATGGCGGAGATCTGCCGCGCCGGTCTGCTCTCGGTGGACGAGGGGCAGACGGAGGCGTCCCACGCGCTGGGCATGAGCCACTCCAAGACGCTGCGCCGCGTCGTGATCCCGCAGGCGATGCGGGTGATCGTGCCGCCGACCGGCAACGAAGTCATCAACATGTTGAAGACGACGTCCCTGGTGGCGACCGTGCAGTTCTACGAGTTGCTGAGATACGCGCAGGACATCGGACAGACGTCCGGCGCCCCGGTCGAGATGCTGTTCCTCGCCGCCGCCTGGTATCTGCTCATGACCTCGGTCCTGAGCATCGGCCAGTACTACCTGGAGCGGCACTACGCGCGCGGCTCGCTGCGCACCCTGCCGCAGACCCCGATGCAGAAGATCAAGGCCAATCTGCTGTCCCTGGGCCGCCCGAACGGAGGCACCGCATGACCGCCATCGCGAAGACGACGAACGGCGCGACCGGGACCGCGATGGTGAAGGCCGAGGCCGTACACAAGTCGTTCGGCGCCGCGCACGTGCTCAAGGGCATCGACCTGGAGGTCGCGCCGCGCGAGGTCTTCTGTCTGATCGGGCCCTCCGGCTCCGGCAAGTCGACCTTCCTGCGGTGCATCAACCATCTGGAGCAGGTCAACGCCGGACGGCTGTACGTCGACGGCGAGCTGGTCGGCTACCGCCAGAAGGGCGACAAGCTGTACGAGCTGCGGGACTCCGAAGTCGCCCTGAAGCGCCGGGACATCGGCATGGTCTTCCAGCGCTTCAACCTGTTCCCGCACATGACGGCCATCGAGAACATCATGGAAGCGCCGATGCAGGTGCGCCGTGAGACGAAGGCCGTGGCCAGGGAGCGGGCCGAGAAGCTGCTGGACCGGGTCGGGCTCGCGGACAAGGCCGACGGCTATCCGTCCCAGCTCTCCGGCGGCCAGCAGCAGCGCGTGGCGATCGCCCGCGCGCTGGCGATGGAGCCCAAGCTGATGCTCTTCGACGAGCCGACGTCGGCGCTCGACCCGGAGCTGGTGGGCGATGTCCTGGACGTGATGCGGGATCTCGCCGAGTCCGGCATGACGATGATCGTCGTGACGCACGAGATGGGCTTCGCCCGCGAGGTGGGCGACGCGCTGGTGTTCATGGACGACGGCGTGGTCGTGGAGTCGGGCCATCCGCGCGAGGTCCTGACGAATCCGCAGCACGAACGGACGAAGTCGTTCCTGTCGAAGGTGCTGTAGACGCGGGAACGAGGGGGGTTACGGGCCGTCAGGCCCGTAACCCCCCTCCCGCGTCCCGCCTACTTCAGCGCGAGCATCAGGGAGTCCGACGGTGAGGACCAGACCGCGCGCGCCTCGCCGAAGCCCGCGCCGGTGAGCGTCTTCGCGTGCCACTCGGCGGAGGGGGTGTCGCCGTCCGCGTGCTCGCCGTAGATCGCGAACCGCTCGGCGGTCGGCCCCGCGAGCACCGGGTCCTTGCCGGCGAGGTCCCACCAGTCGGCCCAGTCGAGGGCGCCCTCGGCCTTGGCGCGGTCCATCTCCCGGTGCCGGTGGGCGCGTTCGGCCTCGTTGATACGAGGCGTACTCAGGTCCGCCATGTGGTCGGCGTTCATGAAGACGCCGCCGGGCCTGACGAGGCCGGCGACCTGTCCGTAGAGCGTGGCCAGCGGTTCGCTGTGCAGCCAGTGCAGCGCGGTGGCGGTGAGGACGGCGTCGTACGAGTCGTACGGCAGCTTCGCCGTCCAGTCGGGGTCCTTCAGATCGGCCCGCACCAGCGTCAGGCGGGTGTCTCCGGAGAAGTAACCCCCGGCGATGGCGAGCAGCGCGGGGTCGAGGTCGACGCCGGTGCTGGTGGCCGCCGGGAACCGCTGGAGCAGCCGGTCGGTGATGCTGCCCGTACCGCACGCGAGGTCGAGCACCCGCGGTTCGGGGCCCACCAGCGCCTCGACCATGTCGAGCATCACCCGGAAGCGCTCCTCGCGGTCGGGCATGTACCACTCCTGCTGGCGGTCCCAGCTGTCCTGCCAGGCCCGCCAGTCGGCCCGGCCGGGCGCGGGCACCCCGCCCGCGGCGGCCCCCGCGTCCGCCGCCACACCCGTCCCCGTGCCCGTGTCCACCATCGGAACCCTCCGCTCCGTAATACCCTGTACGCAAGACCAGCTATTACGCCGACCCTAGACCGCTGCCGTAAGGACTACAAGTGGAACTGGCCTCTTACTCGGACTACGCCGTGCGCCTGGTCAACACCGAGGAACCGGCCCGCGGCACGGACACGCTGACCTCGGTCGAAGCCGTCCGCGCCCTCTTCGGCGCGTCCACCCAGGCGTCGCGCCGCGCCACCGAGGCGGACGTCACCCGCTTCCGTTCCGTACGGGGCCGGCTGCGGGCGATCTTCGCGGCGGCCGACGGGGACGAGGCGACGCACGCCGTCGACCTGCTGAACTCGCTGCTGCTGGAATTCCCCGTCAGCCCGCAGATCTCGGGCCACGACTTCCTCGACGACGAGGGTCACCCGCGCTGGCACATGCACCTGGCCGAGCACCCGTCGAACGCGACGGCCGGCTTCGCGGCGATCGCCGCGATGGGACTGGCGTTCCACCTGACGGAGTACGGCGTGGACCGGCTCGGCCTGTGCCAGGCCGCGCCGTGCCGCAACGCCTACCTCGACACCTCCACCAACCGCTCGCGCCGCTACTGCTCGGACCGCTGCGCGACCCGCGCCAACGTGGCCGCCTACCGGGCCCGCAAACGCCTGGAGACGGAGCGGTCGGACAGCACGGGCCGCAGCGCGGAGAAGGCCCACGCGACCGTGCCCGCCGCGGACCGCTGATCCTCGGCGCGCGGCCGGTAACGGCCCCGGACCCGGCCGAGCACCAGCTCGCCGGGGACGGTGCCGAACACCCGACTGTCCCCCTCGGCGCCCGGATTGTCCCCGAGCACCCACCAACCGCCGTCGCGTCGCTCGACCAGTCGCTTCACGATGAGCAGATCCTGCTGGAGCGGGTGTTTCAGTACGGCGATGTCACCGGCCCTGACCGGTGCGTGGTAGTGCACCAGCAGCTGATCGCCCTGCTTGAGGGTGGGATACATGGACGGTCCCGACACCTCCGCGATCCCCAACAGCGCTCTCGGCTCGCGCCCGTGCTCGGTCATCCGGCACCTCCCGGTCCCACGGTACGTTCCGCCGCCAGTCCCATTTCGACCCCGGACTTTTGTCCTAAGCCCTAGGGGGCACTCGCGAAATCCGGCTTCTCACGGAGTAATGTCCCACCTGAGAAGACGATCACGAGGAAGGACGGCTCAATGCTCTCCCGCCTGTTTGCCCCCAAGGTGAAGGTCAGCGCCCACTGCGACCTCCCCTGCGGCGTGTACGACCCCGCCCAGGCCCGCATCGAAGCCGAGTCGGTCAAGGCCGTCCAGGAAAAGATGGCGGCCAACGACGACGCGCACTTCCAGGCCCGCGCCACGGTCATCAAGGAACAGCGCGCCGAGCTCGCCAAGCACCACGTCTCGGTGCTGTGGAGCGACTACTTCAAGCCCCCGCACTTCGAGAAGTACCCGGAGCTGCACCAGCTGGTCAACGACGCCCTGAAGGCGCTGTCGGCCGCGAAGGGCTCGACGGACCCGGCGACGGGCCAGAAGGCGCTGGACTACATCGCCCAGATCGACAAGATCTTCTGGGAGACCAAGAAGGCTTGATCTGCGGTTAGGCCGTCTGACCCGCGGTTTCGCTGGTCATGTCGCCTACCGGTCCGCACCCGGTCCGCAGGCCGCCGAGAACGGCGTCCATCACGGACCGGGTGCGGTCTTCTTCTCCCGGCCACAGATGCGCGTAGATCCGCAGCGTGATGACGGCGGACGCGTGCCCCAGGACCAGCTGGACCTGCTTGACGCTCGCCCCGCCCGCGATGAGCGCGGAGGCGTAGAAGTGCCGCAGATCGTGGGTCACCATGTGCGGCAGCCCGACGGGCTTGCGCCCTTCGCGCTCGGCCCTCTCGTTCTCCACCGCCTGGAGCGCCTTACGGGCGCAGTTCCATTCAGTCTTCCAACGGCGGTAGTTGAGAGGCTCGCCCTCCTCCATCGTGAACAGCCATTCCTTCGACGGCCGCGCGGCAAGATGCCCGAGCAGTACGTCGGTGACGACCTCGCCGACCGGAACCGTACGCCGGGACTCGCCGGTCTTCGGCGGACCGATCAGCCCCGACTGAAGGCGCTGACGCTCGACGCGAACGGTGCCGCGCTTGAAGTCGACGTCCGAGACCTTCAGCCCGAGCAACTCGCCTACGCGCAAGCCTGATCCGGCCAGGACGACGATCGCGGCGCGTAGGTACGGCAAGGTTATGACCATCGCTGATGGCGGCTATCCCGGCACTGGAGTCGTCATGCCCCATCGGCGGAGGGCGGGCGAGGAACTGCCCGTCTGGAAGCAGGAGCACAACCGCTCGCACAAGCAGGTCCGCGCCGCGCGTCGAGCATGTCTTTGCGCGAATGAAAGCCTGGAAGATCCTCCGTGACTGCTGGTTGAAGGGTGAAGGCGTCCACCACGCGATGCTCGGCATCGCCCATCTGCACAACCTTGCCCGCAAGGGATGATCCCACTCAACCCAAGCTCCTGCCGGTTCAAGATTCGACGGGCAGGAGCTGGACCAGGCCGACCCAGTTCTCCTCGTCCGCCCAGGTTTGGGTGGCACGGATCTTCCAGCGGCCGGCGGGCAGCGGGACTGATGCGTGGGCGGGCATGCCGCCGCCGGGATACTCGATATCCAGCTCGGCGCCTGCTTCGGCAGAGTCCATGAGTGTGGCTGGACCGTCCGTCACCCATGTTCCGCACTCCTCCCACTGCGTGGCCGCATCTGAGAGGACAGCCCTGGCTGCAGTCTTCAGCTCGGCTTCGGAGTCGGCGGCAAGCCACCGCAGGAAGGCTCGGTGCTCGGGTAGAAAACAGCTGGTAGCGGGCTCGTCCGCCAGCACCAGCACCTGAGCGCCGCTGTCTCCAACGGCGATCACACCGGCCAGATCATCCACCGCGCAGGCCCGGTCGTAGTCGTCTGGAGTGGTGGCGTCTCCCGCCAGGAGCCCGGTCTCCGTACCCCCACGCCATGCAGCCAACGCAGAGACGGGGACAGCGATCAAAGGCCCGCCCATCGATTCAACCCAATCAGGAGAGATGCAGGACGCATCGACTGCGGTAGGCGAAGAGATGCTCATGCCGTCAGTGTGCCCGCGTCCACTGACAACGCCTGCGGCGGCCCTTTAACGCCCATGGCAGGAACGGGCCCCGGGCACATACGGCGTCCGCAGTTACGGGACAGCCCATAGGAAGCTTTTCCGGATGCGTCAATAGGCCCCCGGGATCGCCGGTTAGGCAAACGCCATCCCCCGGCGGGCCCGGAGGCCGACCGGGAGATCACAGTGTGGTGGTGCCCCTGGACCCGGACCGCGCAGGCCCGCACTACGCCGTCCTGCGCCGCCTGGACGAGGAACACGTCGTGTGGCTCAAGTGGCTCGGCCCCCAGAGCCAACTGATCGTCCTCGCCAACTGCTCCAACTCCCCGGACCCCAACCCTGCATGCCCGCCTTGCGTGACGCGGCACAGCCCTGGCAACAGCCCCCGAAGAGTTCCTTCCTGACGCGACCACGGCTTAGGCTTATGGCGTCATCGCAGCCGTCTGAATTGCCGCGCGGATCCGAAGGTCCACGGTTCCGTCCTGCGCCAAGCCGGAAAAGTGCCGAGCGGAGCGCGGGTGGTCTCGCAGAACCGCCGCCATAAGCTCCGCCGCCTGGCCGGACAGTGAGCGCAGCCAGGGCGCGATTCGGTCTTGAGCACTCCACTGATCCCAAGCGGCATCCCAGGTACACATCGTCCGGGCCGCCTCTTCGAGGAGATCCCAGTCGTCCTTAGCTGCAGCAAAATTCGCGATGGCATGAACCCATACAGCGACTCGGCCCGCTTCAGCCCAGCAGCAGCCCGATCGCCAGGGCTGCCGCGAGCGGGCCGGTGGGGTGGCGAGGAGGTGGGGGTCGGCCCGGCGCCGTCGAGGGGGCAACTGCCTTCCCGCGGCGGGGCCGCGGGAGAAAATGTGTGCGACGCGTGCATGGGCCGGGGAGGGCAGGGCACACGTCGCGTCGGCGAGCCCCCCGTTCGCCGATCCGGGAGGGGATCAACATCATGTCCATATCCGCCCAGTTCACGAGAACCGCCGAGCCTCTGACGGAGTCACGGGTCGGGGAGCTCCCGTGGATCGAGGACGCGGGGAAGATCGCGCCGCGGGACGCGCGGCAGTTGTCGAAGGTGTTCTTCGAGCAGCTCCAGGTGCTTGAAGAGGGCACGCACGAGTACCAGTACGCGCGCAACACGCTCATCGAGATGAACCTGTCGCTGGTCAGGTTCGCGGCCCAGCGGTTCCGTAACCGGGACGATCAGCTGGAGGACATCGTCCAGGTCGGGACGATCGGGCTGATCAAGGCCATCGACCGGTTCGAGCTGTCACGCGAGGTGGAGTTCACCTCGTTCGCCGTGCCGTACATCGTCGGTGAGATCAAGCGGTTCTTCCGCGACACCAGTTGGGCCGTGCATGTGCCGCGCCGGTTGCAGGAGTTGCGGATACAGCTCGCGCGGGCCAAGGACCAGCTCGCCGTACAGCTCGACCGGGACCCGACGGTGCGGGAGCTGGCCGAGCATCTGGAGTTGAGCGAGGAGGAGATCGTCGAGGGGCTGATCGCCGCCAACGGCTACAACTCCGACTCGCTCGACCTGCCCGCCGACTCCGGTGCGGGCGGCGCCCCGGGCAACAGCGGCGCGTCCGTCGCCGACTTCGTGGGGGCGTGCGATCCCGCCATGGAGCTGGTCGAGGACTTCCAGAGCCTGGCGCCGCTGCTGAGCACGCTGGACGAGCGGGAACGTCAGATCCTTGAGCTGCGGTACGGGCAGGAACTGACCCAGTCGCAGATCGGCGAGCAGTTCGGCGTCTCCCAGATGCAGATATCCAGAATCCTGGCCCGGACGCTGGCCAAGCTCCGGGACGGAATGCTCACCGAGAACTGAGCGCGGGACCGAGCGATGAGCCCGAGCGGTCCGCACCCGGCGGATCCGGGACAGGTCGGCGTCCGGACACGGGACGCCGACCTGTCGCGCGCGGGACGTCGGCGGCCACCTGGTCGAGGCTGACCGGCGGCGGGGCCGTGACCGCCGCTCCCACCACCGCGCCCACCACCGCTTCGGCCGAGCACATGGAGCGGGATCACGCGCTCACTGATCGCGCCGATGCACCGCGCACACGGCCACCACCGCCGCGACCACCCCCCAGAGCGCGTACACGATCCACGCCCCCGTGGTCGTCCAGGGGAAGGGCGCCGCGGACGGGTCGTATCCGATGTCGACCAGGCGGGTCCACGCGCTGACGGGCATCGCGTGGCCGATCAGGGCGCCCCAGTACCGGTCGTCGCCGAGGACCAGGGGCAGCACCAGCAGCAGCGCCACCACGCTCACCACCGCCCCGCCGCTGTGCCTCAGGACGGCGCCGAGCGCCACACCGGCCAGCGCGGCGACCGGTGCCAGCAGTGAACGCAGGGTGAGCCGTTCGGCGGCCAGGAGGTCACCGAAGCGGGGGCGGGGTTCGGGCGGGACGGGACTCGTGGTGGTGGGCGGCGCCGTGGCCCTGGTCATCGGGGGTCTCCCGCCCCGTACTCGACACTCTCGGCGGATTGCAGCCGCCGGGGGCCTCCCGGTCAGTCCGGTCAGGTCGCGACCTGATGGTCCGGTCCTACCGCCGGGTCTTCAACGGCGCGTCTCCTCCGGCGCGTCCACCTGCCCGGGTGCCGGTCGACTCCGCCGTCACGTCGCGGAGTCCGTCGACCCGCCGGCCTCGGCCACCGCCGTGATCTCCACCAACTGGCCCGCGTAGCCGAGGCACGCGACCCCGAGCAGCGTGGACGTGTGCGGCCCCGTGGTGAGACCCGAGGCGTGGACCACGTCCCAGACGCGGCTCAGGTCCGCCGGGTCCGACGCGACCACGTACACGTCGGTGGATATCACCCGGCTCAGATCGCTGCCGATGGCGTGCAGCGCCGTCTCCAGGTTGGCGAGAACCTGTTCGGTCTGCGCGGCGAAGTCGCCGGGTCCGACGAGCGTGCCGTCCTTGTCGAGCGGTACGGATCCGGCCATGAAGGCCAGGCGGCTGCCGGTCTCGACCACGGCCGCGTGCGCGTAGCCGGGCGGCGGGAAGAGGCTGGGGACGGTCGTGCGCAGCACCATGAGGTCGCTCCTTGCGGGTGATGGATCGTCACGGGGCGCCGCGTGAGAGCCCGCGCGGTCATACCCGCGTGCCATTGTCGGCGCGGCGGACCGGCACGTCACCGGGGTTTCCACCGTCCGCCACGGTGGACGCCACGCCGTCCGCCACGCCGTCCGCGACGCCGTCCGCAACGCCGTCCGCAACGCCGTCGGCCACGGCCTCCGCCGGACCGGCCGCCCCGCCTCGTACCACCACCACCGCGATCAGCGCGACGGCGAGCCCGGCGGCCGTCTGCGGACCGAAGGGTTCGCCGAACATGATCGCGCCCCATACGGCCGTGACCGGCGCCATGAGGAACATCAGGGTGTTCACCCGCAGCACCCCGGAGCGGCGCAGGACCAGCCAGTACAGGCCGTATCCGCCGAACGTCGCCAGCAGCACCAGCCAGCCGACCGCGAGCCAGAAGGACGTCTCGGCGGGCGGCACCGCCGCGCCCGCGACGAGGGCGAGGACGGTGAAGACGACGGCGCTCGTGCCGCAGTGGATCGTCATCGCCACGGACGGCGCGACCGCCCTGCGGGTGCGGCTCTCCAGGAACGTGGCGGCGACCAGCGACAGCATGCCGAGGAACGGCACCGCGTACGCCCACGGCGCCACGCCCCGCACCGCCGCCGCGTCCGCCGACGTCACGACGAGCACTCCCGTCACACCGAGGCACAGGCCCAGCCACTGGCGCCGGGAGACGTACTGCCGCAGCAGCGGTCCGGCCAGCGCGCCCGCGACGAGCGGCTGTGTCCCGTCGATCATGGCGGTGGTGCCGCTGGAGACGCCGAGCTGGATCGCGTAGTAGACGGTGAGGAGGTAGCCGCTCTGCGACAGCGTGCCGATCACGCACTGCCGCAGCAGATCGCGCGCCGTCAGCCCGCGCCAGGCCGCGCGGGCGCGGACCACGGCGACCGCCCCGAGGACCAGCGCCAGGGGCAGGAAGCGCCACATCAGGATCGTGACGGCGTCGGCGCTGCCGGCGCCGAGCTTGGCGCCGATGAAGCCCGAGCTCCAGCAGATGACGAACGCGACGGAGAGAAGGAGGTTCACGGCAGGACACCACCCGTGACAGCGGAGATAGGTATACCGATCTGTTTACTCACTCGTCTCACTATACAGATCGGTATACTTGCTGCCATGAGCGTGAACAAGAGCGTGAACGGCACCCCGGAACAGTCGGCGCCGCCCCGCCGCCCCCCGCACCGGATCGTCGTGACTCCCGCCGCGCGCCGCGCCCTGGACGCCGCGTCGCGCCTCTTCTACGAACACGGCATCAACGCCGTCGGAGTCGACCGCATCGCCGCCGAGGCCGGTGTCACCAAGAAGACGCTGTACGACCGGTTCGGCTCGAAGGAGCAGATCGTCGTCGAGTATCTGGCCGCCCGCGACGAACGCTGGCGCGCCCTCCTGGACGAGGGGCTGGCCGCCGCGCCCCCGTCACCGGCCGAGCACGTCCTCGCGGTCTTCGACGCGTCGCGCACCTGGTCGGAGGCGAACGGCTCACGGGGGTGCGCCATGGTCAACGCCCACGCCGAGATCGACGATCCGGAGCATCCGGCGTACGCCCTGATCACCGGCCAGAAGGCGTGGCTGCTGGAGCTGTTCACCAGCCTCGCGCGGGAGTTCCTGGCGCCGGGCGACGCGACCCCGTCCGAGACGGCCGACCGCCTCGCCCGCACGCTGATGCTCCTTCACGAGGGCGCGCTCGTCGCCCACGGCCTGGGCATCTTCCCCGACGCCCTCGGGCAGGCCCGCGATCAGGCGCGGGTCGTGCTCGGGTCGTACGCGTGACGGGAGCCCTCATGCCGGGAGCCTCGTGCCGTCCGGTCTCCTGATCGTCGGTCTCATGACCGCCGGTCTCACGACCCTCGGCTGAGCGGCCCCGTCGACCCGGCAGCCGTACGCGGCCGGGCTACTCGACGTCCTTGAGGATCCGTTCCATCGATCCGGTGCGGCTCTGGAGATCGGTGAGCTGCCGGCCGAGGTCGGCGAGCTGCTTCTCCGTACGCTGCTGGCCTGCCACCGCCTGGGCCGCGAGCCGGCGGTACTCGTTCTCGTCGGCCCTGACCTCCCTGGCCCGGCGGCCCGCGGTGAAGTGCCACAGGGTCAGCGTCACCACGATGAGGAGGATCGCGAACAGCCCTATCGCTCCGATGACTTCCTGCCACGCCTGCTCGTCGTCCATCAGGTGGCCCCCTTCTCGCCTCTCTCGTCCTTCTGATTGCCCGGCGTCAGCGTCTGTACGGCGGTGACGACGTCCTGCGGCGTCAGAAGCACCGCGAACGCGTTCACCTCGTAGAACTTCAAAGCTTTTCCGTCCTCCGACAGCTCCAGCCGCGAGGTCACCAGACCGGCGGCTTCGAGCTTCTTGAGATGGACCTGGAGCAGCGCCCTGCTGATGTCCAGCTCCCTGGCCAGCCGGCTGACGTAGTTACGTCCTCCGGCGAGTGCCGCGACGACGCGCAGCCGGTGGGGATTGGACAGCGTCGCCAGTAACCCCATGTTCGACGGGAGGGAGAAGCGCGGGCGGGGCCGACGCCCGGCTCGAAGGGCAACCCGAAGGTCAGCCCGAAGGCAGGGCCGAAGGTCAGGCCGCCGGCGCGCGCAGCAGCGGGCTCTTGTTGCGCATCAGCCACTGGCGGTACACGACGGCCTGCGACGCCGCCTCGCGGTACGCCGCCTCCAGATCCGCGTACACCTCGGCGCCTCCGGGACCGTCGCCGTCACCGTCACCGCTCGCGCTCGCGACGGCGCCCGGACCCCCGATGCCCGCGCCCTCGTACGCCCCCGGCCGCGAGAACAGCAGCAGCCGCACCCCCAACGGGTCGTCCCGCAGCGGCCGTACGACCATGTCCTCGCGCGGGACCGAGGTCGGCTGGCAGGGCGCTATCGCCTCGCCGACCGCGATCAGCGACGAGGCGGTCAGGTAATCCCCGTGCAGGACGGGCGGGTTGAGCCCGGCCGCGCCCAGTACGCGCCGCAGGCCGTCCCATTCACCGTCCACGGTCGGGTCGATCATCCACCGGTCGGCCGCCAGGTCGGCCAGCTCGACGATCTGGCTGCCGGCCGCCGGATGGTCCCGGGCCAGCGAGATGAACTGCGGCTCCCGCTCGACCAGTACGCGCCGGTCGAGCCCCGACGGCACCCGTAGCGGACAGCCCTCCACCTCGTGCACGAACGCCACGTCGAGCCCGCCCCCGGACACCTGGCGCAGCAGCGCGTTCGCCGAGACGTCCATCTGGAGCGAGATGTCCGTGCCCGGCAGCCGCTCGCGCAGTCTGCGAAGCCAGCCCGCCAGGGCCCGGCTCGCCGTGGAGCCGATGCGCAGCCGGGGCCCGGCGGACCGGTCGGCCGCCGCTCTCGCCTCGCTGACGAGCACGGCCATCCCGGCGACCAGCGGACGTGCGCGGCTGAGCACGGAGTGACCGAGCAACGTGGGTCGGCAGCCAGTGCGTTCACGGGAGAACAGCTCGGCGCCGAGCGAGTTCTCGATCCGTCGCAGCTGTGTCGTCAGGGACGGCTGGCTCATGCCGAGCTGCCGGGCCGCTTTGTGCAGACTTCCCGCGTCGGCTATGGCGCACAGCGCGCGTAGATGCCTGACCTCCAGCTCCATGTACCGAAGAGTAGGCCCGCCTTTTGCGTCACGCCAGGGACCCAAAACACAGTAATTGGCTTTCATTCGAAGAAAGTTGGGCGAGCCGACGCCTGGGTGATGCTCTGGTGCTATCACCCTTCGGCATCTCCGCAGCGGCGCTGTGAGGCACGACACTCTCCCTACCGAATCCGTTCTCGGACGAGTAGTAGGAGCCCCCCACATGAGATACCCCAAGACGGCCGTTTCCGCTATCGCCGGAATCTCGCTGGCCTTCGCGACCGCCCTCACCGCCACCCCGGCCGCCGCCGCTGACCCCACCAGCGCCGCGCCCACCACCACCTCGTACGCCCAGTACGAGGGCTCGTCGGAAGACTCCGCCGCGACCGCGGCCTTCTACGAGGCCGTCATGAAGTCGGTGGCCGAGAAGCGCGCCGCGAACCCCGGCGCGCTCGCCGTCACCGTCGTGTACGACGCGTCCGGCGCCCCGTCGTTCGCCGGCGAGATAGCCAGCAGCACCCAGATCTGGAACAGCTCCGTCGCCAACGTGCGGCTCCAGCAGGGCGGCAACGCGGACTTCACCTACGAAGAGGGCAACGACCCGCGCGGCTCGTACGCGAGCACCGACGGGCACGGCCGCGGCTACATATTCCTGGACTACGCGCAGAACCAGCAGTACGACTCGCTGCGCGTGACCGCCCACGAGACCGGGCACGTGCTCGGCCTGCCGGACAACTACACGGCCCCTTGCAGCAAGCTGATGTCGGGCGGCGGCCCCGGCCCGTCCTGCACCAACTCGCAGCCGGACCAGGCCGAGCGCAACCAGGTCAACAGCCTCTGGGCGAACGGCTTCGCGGCCGCGCTGGCCAAGGCCTCCTGATCCGTCGCTGATCCGCCGTCGATCGGCAGATCGGACCCCCCACCGGATCAGGCACCGACCGGGCGTGCCGGTACTCGCTGTCGAGTACCGGCACGCCCGGAGCGCTATCACCGTCCCTGCGCGGTGACGGGCCGTCAGGTTGTCAGGCCCAGCCGCACCATGGACACCAGCTCCTCCTCAGACAGCCCCAACTCACGCGCCTCGGCTACCAGTTCGCGTACGCGTTCCAGGAGCTTGGCCCGTCCGGGCGAGACCGGTCCCGGTACGACCACGGCGCCCCGGCCCCTGCGCAATTCGATCAGGCCCTCCTCGCGCAGCCGCTGGTAACCGCGGAGCACCGTATGGACGTTGACGCCGAGCGAGTCGGAGAGTGCCCGCGCCGCCGGGAGGCGGTCGCCGGGCTTCACCGTGCCGTCGGCGATGGCACCGCGCACGGACCCGGCGATCTGGTCGCCGAGCGGCACCGAGGACGCCGGATCCACCCGGAACAGCACGTCAGATCCTCTTCCGCCGGTCGACGAGCGTGTTGAGCAGTGCGGCGGCCGTCGCCGAATCGCCCACGGTGACGGCGAACTGGCGGCCGTTGGTCCGGCGTACCACGATCGCCTCACCCGAGCGCAGCACGATCCCGGTGCGCCGGTGGCGGATCCGGTAGCCCCAGCCCCCGAAGTCGGCCACCGCGTTGATCCGGCGGCTGCTCGCCGTGTCGATGCCGTCCAGCGGTACCCGTACCCGCGGCCAGGACAGCGCGCCCATGCGGACGGTGAGTCCGTGCCGGTCGACCGACACGTGCGCGGAGGCGAAGACCAGGGCCAGCAGGCCGATGACGAACACCACTGGACCGTACCGCCGGCTGACGGCGATCGCGACGAACACCCCGGCGACCAGCGTCACCAGACCCACCGCGAGCAGCGGGCCGGATCCCGTACGCCGGGACCAGCCGGCCAGTTCGCCGTCCGCCAGGTCGATCCTGGCCGTGCCGTCGTCACCGGCGGGTTCGAGGCCGGGGTCCGGTACGAAGCGGGTGAGCAGCAGGCCCACGCCGGCCGCCGCCAGTGCGACGGCCGCGGCGACGCCGAGCTGCCACGGCGGGAAGTGGACGGCGCCGCTGTCGGTCGCGTCGAGGTTGGCGAGAAGCGTCGCGGTGAGCGCGTAGCCCAGGAACCCGTTGAGCGCCCAGCCCCCCGCGGTCAGGCACCGCACCCCGCGCGCGGTGAGCGGGCCGCCGAGCGCCGACACGCCCCACAGCGCGCCGACTCCGGCGAAGAGCACGACGGTCGCGACGAAGGCCGCGGTGCGGGACATCGGGTCGCGGTCGGCGTCGCCGGACAGGTCGAAGTGGGTGGCGAGCGAGTCGGGCAGCCGGTCCCCGACGACGAGCAGAACGGCCAGATGGACACCGAGCGCCAGCACGAACGGCGCGACGGTGACGGTCGCGAGGCGGATGCGAGCCTGATTCATAAAACCCCCTTGTTCGCATACTACTAGAACAATGAACGAGGCATAAAGCAACCGCCCCGGCAGGTGTCGTGCACCTGCCGGGGCGGTTCGCGCCTTCGGAGAAGGTCGGGGGTGGTCGGGAAAGGCCGGAGAAGGCCGAGGGCGGCCGGAGAAGTCCGGGAAAGGCCGGGAAGGTCAGGCGTTCACCAGGATCCTGCCCCCGAACTCCGTGTCGTCCGGCAACTGTCGCTTGATCCGGTCGAGGGCGTCACGGAACCCCGCCCCGACTATGCCCGACTCGTACGCCGCCCCGCCGCAGCGCAGCGTGAGGCTCAGCTCCGCGCGGCCGGACGGTGTGCCCGACGGACGCTCATGGAGCGTCAGCAGGCAGCTGAGCGTGGCCTGTTGGACAGTGCCGCCCGCGTTGACGGGCATGGGTATGTCCCACTCCAGCACGCAGGACGACAACACACCGCCCGCCTCCGTGGGTTCCAGCACGGAGAAATCGGCCCCCTCGTAAGCAACTCCCCTGATGTGGGTACGGACTTGCCGCCCGTCCGCGATGATCGCGATGGGTTCCGCACCGCGGCGGTCCCGATACCAACCCGCCCATGACTCCGTCGACTCCGCTGTCATGGCGCGGACTGTAGCGGTACGGGACGCTCCGCCGCGCGCGTGGGTCACCGCTTCAGGCCGTCCCGCCTCTGCGGATCCGCCGCGCCGGCCACTTCAGCCCTTGCGGCCGTACGTCCTGACGACCACTCCGTTGCCGAAGACGCGGCTGGATTCCAGCGTGAACTCCCGCTGGGAGTACGCCGAGCCGAACATGGGCATTCCGGAGCCGAGAATGAGCGGGTACGTCTTGACGACCAACTCGTCCACCTCGTCGACCAGTTGGGCGGCGAGATTCGCGCCGCCGCAGAGGTAGATCCCGAGACCGTCCTCCCGCTTCAGCTCCCCGACCCTGGCGGCGATGTCCCCGGAGACGATCTCCACTGCCGGGTCGGTGCTCACAAGGGTCCGTGAGGCCACGAGCTGGCGCAGGTGCGCGTACGGACTGGTGACGCCGATGCTCAGGCCCACCTCGTAGGAGCGCCTGCCCTGGATGACCGTGTCGAACCGCTTGTTCTCCAGGTGGTCGATGCCCAGCGGCTGCCGGCCGGGCGTCGGCAGCGTCTCCGGATACTCGTCCTTGAGGAAGGTGAAGAACTCCTCGTCGACGTAGCGGGTGAAGAACTCCGCCTCACCGGTGGGGTCGCCGATGTAACCGTCGATCGACGCCGCGATGAAATAGCTGAGCTTGCGCAAGCCGGACCTCTTTTGCGATGGGCGACAGGAGGTGCCACGACCCGCGCCCGGAGCCCGTCCGGAGCGCGACCATGACCACTCCACCCATAGTGCTTCATCCGTAGTGGTTACGCAAGGTATTACCGGCCCACGCGCCTCGCACTGATCCATCGGCGAACACGACGGACCGGAGACCCGGCAGACCTGGCAGACCCGGCAGACCCGACGCAACCGGCCCGGCCACGGGGCCCTAGCGTGTGCGGCGTGTGACGTATTCGGCCAGCGCCAGCAGGTCACCCGCCGCCGCCAGATCCGGGACCGCCAGGGAGAGTTGGTGGACCGCGCGGGCCATCCGGTCGGCCGCCTGGGTCTGCGCCCAGTCGCGCCCACCGGCCCGCTCCACCGCCGAAGCGGCCCGCGCGACAGCGGCCTCGTCCATCGGCCGCCGGTACAGCTCCGCCAGTTCCCCGGCGGCCGGGTGCCCCGAGACCAGCGCGGCGACGACCGGCAGCGACTTCTTGTGGGCGGCCAGATCGGCACCGGCCGGCTTGCCCGTACGCTCCGGGTCGCCCCAGATCCCGATGAGATCGTCGATCAGCTGGAAGGCCAGCCCCGCCTCCCGGCCGAAGGCGTCGAGCGCGGCCACCACCTCGTCGCCCGCGTCCGCGTAGAGCGCGCCCAGAGCACACGAAGTGCCCAGCAGCGCACCGGTCTTGGCCATCGCCATCGTCAGGCACTCGTCCAGCGACACATCGTTGGGCCCGCGCAGCTCCAGCGCGCAGTCCGTCTGCTGTCCGGCGCACAGCTCGATGACGCAGTTGGTGAGCCGCACGGCGGCCGGGGACGAGGCCGGATGGCGGTCCTCGGCGAGCAGCCGCAGCGCCAGCGACTGCAGGGCGTCGCCGACGATGATCGCGTCGGTGGTGCCGAAGACCGTCCACGCCGTGGGCCGATGCCTGCGGGTCGGGTCCTCGTCGATGACGTCGTCGTGCAGCAGGGTGAAGTTGTGGGCCAGCTCCACCGCGACCGCGGCCGGGACCGCACGGTGCGGCTCCCCTCCGAGGGCCTGTGTCGCCGCGAGGACGAGAGCGGGCCTGATCGCCTTCCCCACACCGCCCGTCGCCGGTGAGCCGTCGGCCTCCTGCCAGCCGAAGTGGTATCTCGCGACGCGGCGTACGGCCGGGGGCAACGACTCGACCGCCGCGCGCAGTTCGGGTTGGACGACGCTGCGCGAACGCTCCAGGAGCGCCACGGCCTCGTGGCCATCGGTGGCGGCATCCGTGCTGGTCATGGTCAGGTTCACTTCCTCTGCGGCGGACTGGGCGGCTGCCGGGTGCGCGCACCGGTGGGGCCCGGCCGTACGGACGGCCACGTCCCGGGCCCCACCCGCGCGCGCGTCACCTCAGTGCCAGCGGCCCACTTCCACGTTCTCCAGGACACCGAGGGCGTCCGGCACCAGGACCGCCGCCGAGTAGTAGGCGGTGACCAGGTACGAGATGATCGCCTGCTCGTCGATGCCCATGAAGCGGACCGACATGCTGGGCTCGATCTCGTCCGGGATACCGCTCTGCTGGAGCCCGACGACCCCCTGCTCGGCCTCACCCGTACGCATGCAGATGATCGAGGTCGTCCCGGCGTCCGAGATCGGGATCTTGGTGCTGGGGAAGATCGGCACTCCGCGCCAGGCCGGCACATGCGTGCCCGCGACATCCACCGTGGCCGGATTGAGCCCCCGCCGGTTGCACTCGCGGCCGAAGGCGGCGATGGCCCGCGGGTGCGCCAGGAACATCTTCGAGCCGCGACGGCGCGACAGCAGTTCGTCCATGTCGTCCGGGGTGGGCGCCCCGCCGTGCGGCTGGAGCCGCTGCCCGTAGTCGCAGTTGTTCAGCAGGCCGAACTCTCGGTTGTTCACCAGCTCGTACTCCTGGCGCTCGCGCAGCGCCTCGACCGTGAGCCGCAACTGCTGCTCGGTCTGGTTCATCGGCTGGTTGTAGAGGTCGGCGACCCTGCTGTGGACCTTCAGCACGGTCTGCGCGACGCTCAGCTCGTACTCCCGCGGCGCCCCCTCGTAGTCCACGAACGTATGAGGCACCAGGGCCTCGCCGACATGGCCGGCGGACAGCTCGATCGCCGCCTCGCCGTACTTGTTGGTCCGCTGCTCCGGGATGGACGCGAGCGCGTCCAGATGCCCGCGCAGCGACCCCGCCCGCTCCGCGAGGTTCAGCACGTCCTGCCGGGTCAGCACCAGCACCGTGCAGGCCGTCGCCGCACGTGCCGTGTACTGCCAGCTGGCCTCGTCGTCCAGCAGCGCCTGATCCCCGAAGTACGCCCCGTCGGCGAGGACTTCGAGCACCGTCTCGTCCCCGTAGGGCCCCGCCCCCACCTTCTCCACCTTGCCGTGGGCCAGCAGGTACACCCGGTCCGCCGCGGCGCCGGAGGCGACCACGGTCTGCCCCGCGCCGAACTCCTGCTGCTCGCAGCGGTTCGCCAGCTCGGTCAGGACCTGCTCGTCCTCGAAGCCACGCAGCGCCGGCAGCTCACCCAGCTCCGCCGGGACGACCGCCACCCGGTCGCCGGTCTGCACGAACGTCAGGCGCCCGTCGCCGACGGCATAGCTGAGCCGGCGGTTCACCCGGTACGTACCACCCTGCACCTGCACCCAGGGCAGCATGCGCAGCAGCCACCGCGAGGTGATTTCCTGCATCTGCGGCGGCGTCTTCGTGGTGGTCGCCAGGTTCCGCGCGGCAGCCGTTCCCAGGCTCTGCTGGGAAGGGGGTTCCACCGTACGGACCTCGTCACCAACCGACATGTGTCTCCCTCTCGATCATGGGCTGACCTGCGTGAACAAGCTTTGCATCACGCGTAGTTGGCGCGCCATCACACAAATGAGTGGGACTGGATCACGGCGGTCGGGGCACATTCACGGCTTCTGTCATCCGCGTGCAGACAGACGGCCGAAAGTGACCGGATCGGCTCGTACAGCGTGCGAATCGATGGTCCACTCCGCTGTGTTCGGGGAATAGGCCAGCGAAACGACCACCGTACGGAACGCACGCTCCACATCAACCGGTCTAGGAGGCGACATGGCCACACCCATGTCTGCGAGCAGCTTCATCCGCGCGCTGAAGGACGAGGGTCTGACCGTCGTCGAAGTCGGCGACTGGCGTACGCACAACCGCAATCACGTCGGCCCCTGGGGCCCGGTCCACGGCGTGATGATGCACCACACGGTCACCAAGGGCACGGCCGCCACGGTCGCCATCTGCCGC